>JBOHCP010000515.1:0-4320 GCA_050698875.1 Streptosporangiaceae bacterium
GCCGGGCGGGGCGCGCGCCGGAGGCGATGGCAGCCGGCGCCGGCCGGCCCGTCGCGACGGCCTGACCGCCAGGAAGATCGCGACGGTGGTGGCCGACATCAGGGACGAGGCCGGCAGCTGGCCGGTCACGCGGTCGTCGATCGAGGCCGCTGGCCGGATCGTGACCCTGCGCACAGACACTGTCGCCGTGCCGGACGGCGAGCTGGTGCGCCGGGAGGTCGTGGAGCATCCGGGCGCCGTCGCGATCGTGGCACTGGACGACCGCGATCGGGTGCTGCTGATTCGCCAGTACCGGCACCCGGCGGCGGCGACGCTCTGGGAAATCCCGGCTGGCCTGCGGGACGTGGACGGCGAGCCGCTGGTCGAGACCGCCCGCCGGGAACTGCTGGAGGAGGCTGGCTGCCGGGCCGCCGACTGGCGCGTGCTGGCCGACTACCTGTCCTCGCCTGGCATCAGCACCGAGCGGCTGCGCGTGTTCCTGGCCAGGCGCCTTACATTGGTCCCGGCCGAGCAACGCGAGTATGTTCGGCAGCATGAGGAGGCCTACCTGACGGTGGCCTGGGTGCCCCTGGACGAGGCGGTTCAGGGAATCCTGTCAGGCGACTTGCACAATGGCGTGGCAATGGTGGGTATCTTGTCCGCGTTTGCGGCCCGGGCCAGTGGATTCCGGGCGCTGCGCCAGCCTGGTGAGCCTGAATACCTTTGACCACTAGTGCGGTATCACCGGCGAGGAAGGACTTGAGCTCTCATGAGGGTGGGCGTCCCCAAGGAAGTCAAGAATCACGAATACCGGGTCGCGATCACGCCGGCCGGAGTGCACGAGTTCGTCCGCAACGGGCACGACGTCTACGTCGAGCAGGACGCCGGCGTCGGCTCGGCGATACCGGACTCCGACTACGTCGCGGCCGGAGCGAAGGTCCTGCCGTCCGCCGACGACGTCTGGCAGAGCGCTGACCTGATCCTCAAGGTGAAGGAACCGGTCGCTGAGGAGTACCACCGGATGCGCGCCGGCCAGGTCCTGTTCACCTACCTGCACCTGGCGGCGGGCCGCGAGTGCACCGACGCGCTCCTGGGGTCGAAGATCACCGCGATCGCATACGAGACCGTCCAGCTCCCGGACGGCTCGCTGCCGCTGCTCGCGCCGATGTCCGAGGTGGCGGGCCGGATGGCACCGCAAGTCGGCGCCCATCACCTGCAGCGGGACGGCGGGGGCCGCGGCGTGCTCATGGGCGGAGTGTCCGGCGTCTACGCCGCCAAGGTCGTGGTGCTCGGGGCCGGGGTGTCCGGCATGAACGCGGCCGCCATCGCCCTCGGCATGCAGGCCGAGGTGCTGCTGATCGACAAGAACATGACCAGGCTGCGCCAGGCCGACGCCATCTACCAGGGCCACTGCCAGACTGTCGCGTCCAACGCCTACGAGATCGAGCGCGCCTGCATCGACGCCGACCTGGTCATAGGCGCGGTGCTGGTGCCGGGCGCGCGAGCGCCGAAGCTGGTCAGCAACGATCTGGTTGCGCGGATGAAGCCGGGCTCGGTCCTGGTCGACATCGCTATCGACCAGGGTGGCTGCTTCGAAGACAGCAGGCCGACGACGCATGCCGAGCCCACCTACCCGGTGCACGACTCGGTCTTCTACTGTGTGGCGAACATGCCCGGCGCAGTTCCGCACACCTCGACGTACGCGCTGACCAATGTCACCCTGCCGTACGCGCTGGAGATCGCGAACCGCGGCTGGCGGGAGGCGCTGAGCGCTGACCCGTCGTTCGCGCCCGGCCTCAACACGCACGACGGGAGCGTGACCTGCGCGCCCGTCGCCGAGGCTCACGGTCTGCCCGCCGTGCCGCTGGCGGAGGTGCTCAGCTGACGACGCTGGCCCAGGCGATCCGCCGCTATCTCGACCACCTGACCGTGGAGCGGGGCCTCGCCGCGCACACGCTCCAGGCATACCGCCGCGACCTGCAGCGCTACGCGGCGACCCTGATGGCAGCCGGGCGCACCCAGATCGACGCGGTGACGACGACGGATGTGGCGGACTACCTGGCCGGCCTGCGGGAGGGCGACGCGGAGCACCCGCCGCTCGCGGCCAGTTCGGCGGGCCGCGCGGTGGTGGCGGTGCGCGGGCTGCACGCGTTCGCGCTCGCCGAGGGGCTGACTGCCGGCGACCCCGCGAGGGCCGTCCGGCCGCCGGTGCCGCCGCGGCGGCTGCCGAAGGCGATCTCGGTTCCTGACGTATCCCGGCTGCTCGACGCCGCGGGCGTGGGGTCAGCCGCGCTTCGCGACCGCGCCCTGCTCGAGTTGCTGTACGCCACCGGCGCGCGCATCTCCGAGGCCGTCGGGCTGGACGTCGACGACCTGGATCTGGCCCGGGGGTCGTCCGCCCTCGTCAGCCCAGCGGGGGGTCTTGGGGGGTCGTCCGCCCTCGTCAGCACCGTGCGACTGCGCGGCAAGGGCGGCAAGCAGCGGCTTGTGCCGGTCGGGAGCTTCGCCGCCGACGCGGTCGACGCCTATCTGGTGCGCGCCCGGCCAGCCCTGGCGGCCGCGTCCGGCCGGGGACAGCCGAGCCCGGCGCTGTTCCTGAACGCCCGCGGCGGCCGTCTGACGCGGCAGGGCGGGTGGGGAGCGCTGCGGGCCGCGGCCACGCGGGCCGGGCTCGCCGCGGTATCGCCGCACGTGCTGCGCCATTCGTTCGCGACGCACCTGCTGGACGGCGGTGCCGACGTCCGGGTGGTGCAGGAGCTGCTCGGGCACGCGTCGGTGACCACCACGCAGGTCTACACCCTGGTGACCGTCGATAAGCTGCGCGAGGTCTACGCCTCGGCGCACCCCCGCGCGACCGGCTAGCGGTCGGCACGGACATTGCTACCTAGGTAGACAGGAGCTTGTCTACCTAGGTAGATTTTCGCCATGGCACCTCGGTCCCGCTTCTCAGCGCAGACGCTCGCGCTCCTGGCGGCGCTCGGCAGCGGGCCGCGGCAGTGGCACCACGGCTACGCCCTCGCGAAGCAGACTCAGCTGAAGTCGGGCACGCTGTACCCGATCCTGATCCGACTGGCCGAGCGCGGGCTGGTCCAGGCCTGCTGGGAGCTCGAGCCGGAGCCGGGCCGGCCCAGGCGACACCAGTATCAGCTGACCGCTGAGGGGCAGCAGGTGGCCGCGGCGGCGCTCGCCGACGCGAAGCGACCGGCAACAGCACGAGAGGGTGCGGGTGAGTCAGATCGCGGGCGGTCGCCGCGGCGCCCCGTTCCCGCTCGTGGTATCAGGACGGCACACGCGAGTGCGGACGTGGCCTAGTGACCAGGCCGAGGCGCCCGCCGGGCCTGCCTGGTGCGCGCCTGCTGCCCGCCGAAATCCGGGTCTGGGCCGAGGCCGTCTGGGCCGAGGCAGGTGAGGCGCCGTCGGCGCTAGGCCTGCGCTAGGCCGGCTGGCGTGGCTGGCTGGCGGGGTGTGGCTGGTAGCAAAGGAGTCCGTCATGATCCTCAGGGTCCGGCACGCAGCCCTGTTCGGCGCGTTCGCGGCGCTACTGGCGTGGACCGCCTGGTCCGGCGAGGCCACCGGTGTAGACACCAGACTGGTCTGGTGTCTCGTCGGCACCATCCTGGTGCTGGCCGGGCTGCCGAGGCTGGTGCGGCGCCGCCTCGGGCCGGTCACCAACAGCCGGGTCGCCCGAGGCCCGACCGCCTGCCCGGTGGCACCATCGTATTGGTCACCCGCAACCTGGTGGCAGGTCACCCTGTTGGCGGAACCTACCGGGGGTTCCCCCATCAGCACCTCCACGATCGCGCGAGCGCCGGCGATCCTGCCGTCATCAGAGTCATGTCGTTCCGAAGTGACGACCCGAAGGTTTGGAGCGGGCAGACTCTCCTGACAGCTGGCCTAATCGCGAACGCCTGCGTGGTGGTAACTGCCGGGCTGCAGCGGACGTGTGATCATCTGCGGGCCGACGCCGACTCGTAGGTTCCGTGCTGGGAAGCTGCCTGCTCGCGGCGTGCAGCGGCATGCCTGGCGGGCCGGCTTCCCTGCCCAGAGCCGCTGGTGGCTCCGGCGCCCATCGGCGCAGCGAGGCAACGACCGCCGAGCGGCTGGTTCCTGGCGGTGACATCGGCGGGCTACTACCCGCTGATGGCAGGCGCGCCGCCGAAGCGCTAGCGTGGCCGATGCGGGCCGCTCCGCTATCACCTATGTGGGCCGCCTCGCTCCATCTGCGCCATGGGCAGCGTGGGATCACGCCCAGGGGATATTTGCGGCCCTCCTGCCGGTTCCGTGGGTGGTTCGGTGATCATCTTCCGGGGAGGGCGGGCCGGATACCGCCGAGGGTGAGCA
>JBOHCP010000516.1:0-4317 GCA_050698875.1 Streptosporangiaceae bacterium
TCCCGAAACAGGTCCGTGACGATTATCTGGAACAACAGCTCACAGCGTGAATTAGCCACAAATACGCTGTCCGGAAAGTCCGGGGCAGATCATCTTCCCGAAGCGACGCCGTCGCAGCGCGGCCTACGTTCGCCGAAAGAGCCACCGATCCGAGGAGAACGCAATGACCGCGACCGAGCAGCCCGTCACGATTGACACCGACAAGCTGATGGGCTTCGTCTTCCGGGCAATCGACGAGGTGGGCGCCACCCTCAACACAGCGCTCGTCGTCATGGGGGACCAACTGGGCCTCTACCGGGCGCTCTCTGGCGCCGGCCTCCTCACGCCCGCCGAGCTTGCCGAGCGCACCGGCACCGCGGAGCGGTATGTCCGCGAATGGCTCAGCGCTCAAGCCGCAGGGTCATACCTTCAGTACGACCCCGACAGCGGCCGCTACACGCTGCCAGCCGAGCACGCTGTCGCGCTGACCGACGAGTCCAGCCCCGCCTATCTGCCGGGTTTCTACCAGATCGCACTGGGCTCGGTGGTTGACTCGCCGAGAATCACCGAGGCAGCAAGAACGGGCCAGGGCATCGGCTGGCACGACCACGTGTCCGATGTTCTCAACGGCTGCGAGCGGTTCTTCCGCCCCGGTTACAACGCCAACCTCATCTCCACCTGGCTGCCGGCGCTCGACGGCGTTGTCGCCAAGCTCCAGCGCGGCGCAACGGTCGCTGACGTGGGCTGCGGCCATGGTGCGTCGACAATCCTGATGGCACAGGCGTTCCCCGCCTCGACGTTCGTCGGCTCTGACTATCACGAAGGCTCGATCGTCACCGCCCGCCAGCGGGCCGCGGAGGCAGGCGTCGGCGATCGGGTCCGCTTCGAGACCGCGGCAGCCTCGTCGTATTCCGGCGGCGGCTACGACCTCGTCACGATGTTCGACTGCCTGCACGACATGGGCGATCCGGTCGCTGCGGCCCGGCACGTGGGCCAGTCACTAACGGCCGACGGCACCTGGATGATCGTTGAGCCGGCCGCCGGCGACCGGGTGGAAGACAACTTCAACCCGATCGGGCGAGCGTATTACTGCTTCTCGACGCTACTGTGCACGCCCGCGTCGCTGTCGCAGGACGTCGGGCTCGCACTCGGCGCCCAGGCCGGTGAGGCCAGGATCCGCGACGTGGTCACCGCCGGCGGCCTGACCCGCTTCCGGCGGGTCAGCGAGACTCCGCTCAATGCTGTGTTCGAGGCCAGGCCGTAGCGGGCCAGTGTGCACCGGGTGCCCGCCATGGAGGGGTCGGCGGGGGGTCCTCGGGTCCCGGCCGGCCGTCGCCGGTGATCTCGGCGTGTCGGCGCACGTGGCCTACGCTGCCGTCGCGGCGAGTGAACGCAACAGGCTCGGGCGCCGCTTCCCCGTCGAGCACGCCGATTGTGGCCAGCACGCCGAGCACCGCGGCCGCGTCCAATCGCCGGTTCCTGGGCGAGAACGGATCGATCGACGGCGGAATAATCGCCACCTTGTCGGCCGGAATCTGGGGCGGCACGTACTCGCGCCGGGAGAAGACGAATCCTGTCGCAGCCTTCAGGTTGGGCAGCAGGAAGCCGTCAGCATGCCGCCCGAGGAGTCTCCGTGCAGCTCGTTGTGCAGCCGCTTGGTGATCACGAAGAACTCTGCGTCGCCGCAGATGACCATCAAGCGGCTCGCGATGCCGAGCTCAAGGACGTAGCCCGTGAGCACCTGCAGCATCTCGGCTACTCCGCCGCCGACCGCGGTGGCGCTTACACTCCAGACGGTCCGCCCGGCCAGCGCACTCCGGAACTGATCGGCAGCTTCGATCAGCCGCGCCTGCCGCACCGCCGCTGTTCGTCTCGTGACCAGGATCGTTCAAGTAGCTTGATCGGGGGCGGGCCGGTACTCACCACCCGCCCGGAGTGATTTGTGCGCCGTCCCGATGAACTGGTCCGCTGTCCGCCGCGGCAAACCGGACAGGGATGTCTCCGGGACAAAGCCGACGCGGGTTGGGGCTGCCGTTTGTGCCGGGTAACCCTGCGGATCGTTGACACCAGCGGGCGGCGGCCCTTTGCATAGGCGGTGTCCGAACAACGAGGAGAGCCATGGACAGAATCCGCACGACGCACACCGGCAGCCTGGCCAGGCCGGCCGAGTTGCTTTCCTTCCTTGCCGTGCGGGAAGGCGGCGGCATCCTCGACGAGGACGCCTACGCCGCGTGCCTGCGGCAGACGGTGGACGACGTCGTGCGCCGACAGGTCGAGACCGGCATCGACATCGTCGACGACGGCGAGATGGGCAAGTCGAGCTGGATCGCCTATCTCTACGAGCGGGTGAGCGGCCTCGAGGCGCGGGCGCCGGTACTGGATGAGGGCGTCACCGTGATGCCCGCGAGCAGGGACCGGCAGGCGTTCCCCGGCGCGTACGCCGAGATTGACGCGCTGGAGGAGCAGTCCACCCGCAACAGCACCCTCGCGGCGGGTGGCGGCGCGCCGGAGGACCAGTCGCCCGGCGGGCTCTCGGTGTCCTGGGTGGTCACCGGGCCGCTGCACTACGACCGGTCGGCGCTCGACCGCGACATCGCGAACCTGAAGTCCGCGCTCAGCCGGCATCCGGGCGCGAGCGGCTTCCTGCCGGTCGTGGCCCCGGCCAGCACCTACTGGCTGGTCAACGAGTACTACTCGGACGACGAGGAGTTCATGTTCGCGCTGGCCGACGTGCTCCACGAGGAGTACCAGGCGATCGTGGACAGCGGGCTGATGCTGCAGGTCGACGACGCGGTGCTCATGCACGAGGCGGACACGATCATGTCCAAGGGCGGGTCGTGGGAAGACTACCGGCGCTGGGCCGAGCTGCGCGTGCACGCCCTCAACCACGCGCTGCAGGGCATTCCCGAGGAGCACGTGCGCTACCCACGTGTGCTGGGGCAGCTGGCACGGCCCGCACGCGTTCGACCCGCCGCTGGCCGACGTGGTCGATCTCGTGCTCGCGGTCAACGCGGGCGCCTACGCGATCGAGCAGGCCAACCCCCGGCACGAGCACGAGTGGCGGGTGTGGGAGAACGTGAGCACTCCGAGCTTGTCGCCCAGCGGCTCACCCGGCTGGCGAACGTGGTGGGACGCGAGAACGTGATCGGCGGTACTGACTGCGGCTTCGCGCAGGGATCGTTCATGCGGCGGGTACACCCCGAGGTCCAGTGGGCAAAGCTGGCCTCGCTCGCCGAGGGCGCGCGATCGCCTCGAAAGAGCTGTGGGGCGCCAAGGCGACGGAGCGGCCCTAAACTGGCCCCGCTAGCCCATCGCTTCCGCGCAGAGGGGCAACGGACATGGCCGAGGTAGTGCTCTTCCACCACGCGCTCGGGCTGACCCCTGGGGTAGCCGCCTTCGCGGACCGGCTGCGCGGCGCCGGTCACACGGTGCACACGCCCGATCTCTACGACGGCCGGACCTTCGGCAGCCTGGACGAGGGCGTGGCCAACGCCGCCGGGATCGGCTTCGAGGAGGTCATGGAGCGCGGCGTCCGCGCCGTCGACGCGCTGCCCGCCGGTCTCGTGTACGCCGGCATCTCGCTCGGCGTGATGCCGGCGCAGAAGCTGGCGCAGACCCGGCCGGGCGCGCGCGGGGCGCTGCTGCTCGAGGCCTGCCTCCCGGTGTCGCAGTTCGGCGGCGCCTGGCCTGATGGCGTGCCTGTGCAGGTGCACGGCATGGACGCCGACCCGTTCTTCGCCGGTGAGGGAGACGTTGACGCCGCCCGCGGGCTCGTCGAGCAGGCCAAGGACGCCGAGCTGTTCCTCTACCCAGGCGACCAGCACCTGTTCACGGACAGCTCGCTGCCGTCGCACGACGCGGCGGCTGCCGGCCTGATGACCGAGCGCGTGCTCGCGTTCCTGGCCGCCCGCTAGGCAGCCGAGCACCGCCGCGGGCAGTCGGGCTCGCGTCCTGGCGGGCTGACTTTGGGGGAACGCGGTCGCTCGCAGGGCAGACTAGGTCTCAGACGGATCAGGTGAGCGCTAGGGCGGAGGCCGGTCGATGCAAGGAAGCAACAGTGCGGAACATCCCGGCGCGACCGAGCCGGCGGCGGCGGAGGCCCTGACCGGTCTGCTGGCGGCCGGGGATCCGGCTCGCCCCGCGCTGATCGTGCCCGACAGCGCCGAGGTGCTCACGTACGCACAGGTCGCGAGCCAGGTCGATGGGCTGGCGCAGCGCCTCGCCGCGCTCGGCGTCCGGCGCGGCGACCGGGTGGCGCTGTCGCTGCCCAACGGCCCCGACGTCGTGCTGCTGCTGCTCGCGATCACCGCGCTCGGCGCCGCCGCGGCGCCGCTGAAC
>JBOHCP010000517.1:0-4316 GCA_050698875.1 Streptosporangiaceae bacterium
AGGTCGCGCTCGAACATCTGTTCCACAGTTCACGCCAGCCGAAGCTGCACCCCGGCGTCTCGCACCCCGGGCTCTGCCACGACGTGATCCGCCGGCGGCGTGATCCGCCGGGCCCGGAAGGGGCTGGCACGGCCCACCCCGTAGCGCGCCGCGAGCGCGGCTACCTGGCCGGAGATCTGCTGCTGGTATGACTTCGGCGCGTAGGCACCGCGCCCGTAGAACTGCCGGTAGCGGTCGACGAGGTCGGGGTGGGTTTTGCCGAGCCAGCGCAGGAACCATTCCCCGGCGCCCGGCCGCAGGTGCAGCACGATCGGGCTGACATGCGCGGCCCCGGCCTCGGCGGCGAGCCGCACGGCCGCCTCGAGCTGGCCCGGCGAGTCGGTGAGGAACGGCAGCACCGGCCCCATGAGCACCCCGCATCGCAGGCCGCGCTCGGTCATGGCGGCGCAGACGCCGAGCCGGCGCTCCGGACTCGGCGTGCCGGGCTCGACGGACGGATCGGGAAATCGCTTTGTCGACAAACCTCACCGAGACGTTGAGTCCC
The DNA here is from genome assembly GCA_050698875.1 of Streptosporangiaceae bacterium. Lineage (GTDB taxonomy): Bacteria > Actinomycetota > Actinomycetes > Streptosporangiales > Streptosporangiaceae > JAJYUU01. Next base: position 545 of record JBOHCP010000517.1, read on the forward strand.
ACGTCGGTGCTGTCCGCAGCCTCGCAGAGCAGGTCGAGATCGCGCAGGATCAGCGTGCCCTTGGTCAGGATCGAGAACGGGTTGGCCGCGTCGCGCAGCGCGGCGATGATGCCGGGCATCAGCCGGTACCGGCCCTCGGCCCGCTGGTAGCAATCCACGTTGGTGCCCATCGCGACGTGCTCGCCCTGCCAGCGCGAGGCGGCGAGCTCGCGCCGCGCGAGGTCCGGCGCATTGACCTTGACCACGATCTGGGAGTTGAAGTCGTGACCGGCATCCATGTCCAGGTACGTATGCGTATTGCGAGCGAAGCAGTTGTGACTGACGACGCCGTCCGCGATGAAGTCGCCGGTGCCGGTCGTCATGTCGTACATGGGCAGATCTAGGCCGAGCGGCTCGACGGAGACCACCCGCAGGTCGGCGTCGCTCTTGATAGCGGTGCCTGCGATGCAGCGCTTGCGAGTGATCGCCGGATCCGTGGTGTGGAACAACCGCAGTATCTCCTGCAGCCCGCCCAGCAGCCGGACGTACGCCATGCCGTTAGGCCGATGGGTGCGGTCCATGACCGTGCGGAAGCCCAGCGACGCCAGCGAGGACACGGTCCAGTCGATGATCTCCGCGTCGCAGTTGCCGATGCGCAGCGACTCGCTGTAGCTACCCTCGGCGTCGAATATGCCCGCCAGGAAGCCCTTGCTCCAGTCCGGCGTGGGCTCGCTGGGCCAGCGGATCAGCCATTGGATCGTGGTGACCTCGTCGCGACCGGAGCAGCGGATTGCCGTGACCCGACGCCGGGTCCCGGTGGCCTGCGCGAAAGTGAAGGTCGCGGTTCCGATACCCACGCTTGCGAGGTAGTCGCGCGCCCGGGTCCAGAGGCTCAGAGTCGACGAGAGCGAGCCTGAACCGGCAGTGCTGCTCCTGTCGCCCGCGCCCTGCATAGCTGTAGAGGCCGACGTGTCCATCGCCGCGGATCATCCCGCACAGATAACCCCGCCGGTAGCCAGCCGTCGGCTTGGGTGGCTCGGCGAACGCTCCGACGCCCATGAGCTTGTTGTTCACTGTCAGATGCGGTCGCTGGAACGGCCCGCGCCCCGTGCCCAATACGTACTTCCAGCCACGGCCGGTCAGGAATCGGTGGTCACCGCTGCAGATGAGACGCGTGCCGTCACCGAGCGTCACCTGGTAAGCGGGTTTGACGACCGACCAATGCACGAGCACGTCGGTGATCACGTAACGCCGGTAGCTGCCGGAGCGGACCGTCCCATAGACCCGGTCGCCCGACCGCACCTCGGCGAGCGCCTTCGTATTGCCATCACCCATCATGATCGGCGTCTCGCCGACCATGCAGTAGCTACAGGCATGGCTACATCCCCGATAGGGGTTGATGGTCCAGCGGAACGGCACCCGGGACGCGTCCGGGACGCGGTTCATGATCGACTTCGCTCGCACCTCGTGGAAGGTAATGCCGCGGAACTCGGGCGTGTCGATAGTCCGGGCCAGCGTGTCGAGGCCGAACAGCGGCATCGGCTGCGGGCGGGAATCGCCCGAGGGCCCGTCACCGTCGAGCCGAAGCCTGTCCCACAGCATGTGCGAGAGCCTAGAACACTGACCGCAGATTATCAAATACATATTCGATTTGATCGGCCCAGGTGCCGCGGCGACCCAGTCCTGCGGTGGGCTCATGGACACAGGCATGCCTCCATGCGGCGGGGCCTGGCGGCCAACTACCCTGGATCGCTGACGGCGGACGGAGAGCAGGGGGGCGAGTGCCAGACAGTATGGCCGCGGTCATCGGCCGGACCGTCCGCCGCCCGCACACCGCGTCCGGTCCAGGCGCTGCCGACCTCGCGGCGATCGCCGTCGGCGGCGGTCTGGGCAGCCTGGCGCGGTACCTGCTGTCGGCAGCGTTCCCGGCCGGCCACGGCTTCCCGTGGGCGATCTTCGGCGTGAACGTGTCCGGGAGCTTCCTGCTCGGCGTGCTCTTGGTCTACCTGCTGGAGATCTGGCCGCCGCGACGGTTCCTCCGCCCGTTTCTGGCCGTCGGCCTGATCGGCGGGTACACCACGTTCTCCACCTACGCGGGTGGCGTGCTGACGCTGCTGACCGGCGGAGCGCCTGCGCTGGCCGCCGCGTACGCGCTGAGCAGCATCGCCGCCGCGCTTGTCGCCGTATGGTGTGGCGTGCAGGCCGCGCGGTTGCCCGCGCGGCTGCGGGAGCGCCGAGCCGGAGGTGCGCAGTGAGGCTGCAGGGACCAGCCAGACGAATCACTATCTTCATCGGCGAGTCCGATCGCTACCACCACAAGCCGCTGTACGCCGAGATCGTGCACCGCGCGCACCAGCGCGGACTGGCAGGCGCGAGTGTCTTCCGCGGCATCGAGGGATTCGGGGCAGCGTCCCGGATCCATACCAGCAGGCTGGTGTCGCTGAGCGAGGACCTTCCGCTCGCCATCGTCATCGTGGACACCGCCGAGCGGACCGAGCAGTTCCTGGACGAGGTGGCCGACCTCGTGACCGGCGGCCTGGTCATCGTCGACGACGTGCACGTGCACGCCTACACCGGCGGAGGCGATCCAGGCGGCAGCCGGAAGTGATCATCCTGGCAGTACTTGCGGGCGGCATGATCGGAGCGCCCGCTCGGTACCTGGTCGACCGCGCGATCCAGGCACGACGCGACACCGTGTTCCCGTGGGGCACGCTCGCCGTCAACCTGGCCGGATCCGCCGTGATCGGGTTCCTGCTCGGCGCGCAGCGGCACCTGGGCCTGCCGCCTGCCGCGTTCGCGCTGCTAGGGACCGGCCTGTGTGGCGGGCTGACCACGTTCTCGACGTTCAGCTACGAGACGCTCCGGCTGCTGGAAGACGGCGCGATGGGTGAAGCCGGACTCAACGTCATCGGCGGCCTGGCGGCCGGCGTGCTGCTTGCCTGGCTCGGCTACCTGCTTGCCGGGGTCGCGTTAGCCGCCATCCCCTCGTCTCCGCCGAGCCGACCCCCACCCGTACAGTTGGATGCCGTGAGAGCAGCGCGCATCAGCCCGGGACGGGCATGCCGGACGGTCTGACTGGCAGCGCGGCCGTGGTCGTCACGACGACCCGGGTGACGGATCCTGGCGACCTCCTGCATCAGCTGCCCAGCCCGGCGGCGTCGGCGTGGATCCACCACGGCGACGGCCTGGTCGGCTGCGGCGAGGCGGCACGGCTGACGCTGCCAGCCGGGGTGGACCGGTTCGCCGCCGGCGAGAAATGGCTGACCGAGCTGTTCGACGCCGCCGATGTCACTGACGAGGTGGCGGTGCCGGGCACGGGCCCGGTCGCCTTCGGCAGCTTCACCTTCGATCCCGCGTCCGAAGGCTCGGTGCTGATCATCCCCAGGGTGATCCTCGGCCGCCGGTCCGGGACTGCCTGGCGAACAACCATCCGAACCGGCGTGGCGCAGCCGGAAAGCCGGCCAGCGCGCTGGGTCAGCCCGTCGGAGCTGCGCTGGAGCGACGGCAGCCTGACGGCGCCCGAGTGGGAACAGGCCGTCGCCGCCGCCGTCGCCAGGATCACCGCCGGAGAGCTGCGCAAGGTCGTTCTGGCCCGTGACCTGCGCGCGCAGTCGTCGGGGGCGATCGACACTCGGGTGCTGCTGTCCCGCCTCGCCGCCCGATTCCCTGGCTGCTACGCGTTCGCCTGCGCGGGACTGGTTGGCGCCACTCCCGAGCTGCTCATCCGGCGGGATGGCAGCCGGGTCTCCTCCCTCGTGCTGGCCGGCACCATGGCCCGCGGCGGCACTGAGGC
>JBOHCP010000518.1:0-4291 GCA_050698875.1 Streptosporangiaceae bacterium
TGACCGGCCTGATCGTGCTCTCGCCCGGGCCGGCGATGGCCAGAAACCGCTTGGTCCACTCGACCACCTCAGCCTTGTCACGGCACTCCATGAGAGCCCAGCCGCCGACCAGCTCCTTGGCCTCGGCGAAGGGGCCGTCCAGGACGGTGAACTCGCCATCGGAGTACCGGACTTTGACCGCGTCGCTGAGCGGCGTGACCCCGCCGGTCGCCAGCAGCACGCCGGCCTTGGTCGCCTCCTCCATGAACTCGCCCATCCGCTGGTACGTCTCCGGGCTGGCCGCATCGATCGGCGCGTTCGGGTCACCCAGGGTGTAGCAGAGAAACTTCATCAGACCTCTCCTTCCGTGATGCTCGGCCCGGCGTCGGGGCGGGCCGCTTCCACCCGAGCGTCGAAAGGGCCGCCGCCAGATCGACATGCCCGGCGAATTTCTTGTCGCCGAGGAATAGGACCGAGACCGAACGTCAGTCATTTATCCTGGTTTAGTAGGAAGGGCACCGGCGGGGATCGACCCTCTTTGCCGCTACCCCGCCCTTATCCAACCGCAGCACCCAGAGCAGGGTCATACGTGACAAGGAGCGCGGCCGCCGGACGGATGCTCCGCCGGCCGCTGGCCAGCAGGGCGGCAGGCCCTGGGAGAGGATGTGACCCCGATGGCGCTGGCATCTCGCGGCAAGGTCGCGCTGGTCGCCGGGGCGGCCGCGGTGTCCGGCCTCGCCGTCGTGCTCGGCCTGGTGGCCGGGACCGGCTCGCCCGCGGATGCGGGCACGGCCGCGCGGCAGGCCGCCGCCATCTCCTCCGGCGACGCGCCGGGCGGCTTCTGGTACGGAACGGACAGCAGCTACGTCGCCACGCCGGGCCCCGCTCCGTTCCGCGAGCCGGCCATCGGCGGCGGGTACGGCGGCTACATCGGGATGATCGGGAACTGGGCTGGCTGGCAAGAGTGCGGCGGCACCGTCGTCTGGTCTCCCACCGACAGCGCGAGCGCGCGCGCGAATTTCGTCACCTATCATGCCGGCATCGGCGTGGGCGGCTACTGGTTCATGGCCGGCCCCGGCGTCGACCCGCGCTACAACGGCACGACGAAGGAGGCCACCGCCTGGGGTGCCGCGCAAGCCGCGCAGGCGCTGGCCGACCTTCACCACACGCCCACGGCGGTCAACTACCCGGTCATCTTTATGGACATCGAACTGCCGGGCGATGCGCCGAACTACACCCCGGCACCCGACAACGGGTGGAACGCCGTCTACACCTCAGCCTGCAGCGGGCGGGTGAGGCAGTCGTACGTGCCGGCCAGCGTGGACCGCGCCGACCTGAACGGCTTCGCCGACTACCTGACCGGCCACTCGTCCTACCAGGCCGGGGTGTACTCGGCGCCGTCGATCTGGGCATCGATCTTCGGCACCGGCGCCAGCACCGCGAGCATCCCGAACACCTACGAGTGGACCTACGACGGGCTCACCAGCAGCCTCAGCCATCACCCGGACGGCTGGTGCCTGTCGGGCACCCGGACGTGCGCGCAATTCTTCGGTGGCCAGACCAGCAACTCGAAGTACGCGCTCATGTGGCAGTGGTCAGGTGGCGGCGGCACGCGCAACGGATACGGCGACTTCGACCAGATCGACGCCAGCCGCACCCCGTAGCGGCGGTCGCCGCGGCTCCCTCGTTGCCGCGGCCCGCCGGTCACCCGCGAGCCCCCGCCCGGTGGTCGACATCCAGCCGGAATCCCGCCTTGTCCAGGTAGAAAGCCTTGGCCCGGTCGACGTCCGATACCGGGATGATGACCAGCTCCAGCCTCAAGTCAACGGCGACCACCTCCTGGCTCGCGATGACAGTCGGTCGGCACCAGAGTGCCACGACCACGCGCCCGCCGGTCAGGTTCGTGCTTCGCTGTAATAATGTCGCCGGCGGCAGCGATAGTGGCTACGTGACGATGCGTCAGCACCCCAGCTATCAGGGCCGGATGCGAAGGATCGCGCAGACGGCCGCCGACAATCAGGCCGCGCCGGAGCCGGTCGCCGTCTACGCCCCGGCTCCCCGGTACTTAGGCCGCGCATGCTGCTGTGCGGCGCGGCCCGCGGTGATAGCGGTGCTACCGGCGTCGGCCAGCCGGCCGAGCGCGACGGACCTGCTGTTCTGCGGCCACCACTACCGGGCGTTGCTGCCGGCGCTGGCTGCGCGGGGGGCGACGATGCTCGACATCAGCGGCCATCCGCTGACAGCCGGCGTGTGGCCCGATCTCGGTTAGCCTGATCCCCCTGCTGCGCGGCTGCCGGGATCCGGATCAGTTCTGATTGCCGGCGGGCGGACCAGCCGGGAAGCCGAAGGAGCCCCGGCTCGACCGGATCGCGGTCACGTCGATGATGCTGTCCGCGGTCGCCGTGCCGCCGGAGACGGTCGCCGTAAGCTCGACGGTGTCGCCGGTCCTGACCGTACCGATGCCCGCAGCCTGCGCGTTGACTTCGGTAGAGCTGCTGACCGCATAGGTCGCCGAATACCCGTCGGCGCTTTTGACCGAGATTGACGACGAACTCACGGCGGTGACGGTTCCGCGCTGCACGTCTACGGTCCGGTAGCCGCCGCCCGACTTGGGCTCGGTGACCTGGCCGTGTATCACGCCACCGAGGCCACCCAGGCCGAGCACGCCGAGGCCACCGAACTGGCCGAATCCGGCCGGACCGCGGGCGTGGAACGACGGCGCCGACGCAGACGGGCTTGCGGCCGGCGCTTGCGCGGCACTTGCGGAGGAGTCGGCCTGAGCCTTGGTCCCCGAATGCGTCGCGACATAGCCAATGCCGCCCCCGGCGGCGAGCGCGACCACCGCCACCACCAGCAGGCCCGCAAGCTGCGGGCGGCGGCGCGGCGAGTCGCCGCGCGAATCGATGACCTCGGTGTGATCTGGCCCGTGCTCGCTGCGGTCGTCAGGTCCAGAGTTCATGTGACGCGTCTCCTTGCCCGCGGGCACGCGCTGGCACTAATCCTGACTGGCCACCGTACCGAACAAAGGTGAAGCCGCGCTGAGCACGAGCCGAGAGCTTCATCAGGCCTAGTCAGAATCCCTGGCCTGGCGGAACGCCACGTTCTCGATGACCCCGAAGACATGCGGCGGGTTTGTGCGGTCCCGTTTGGGTAGCGCAGCTGTGTGTTGCGGGTAGCGCCAGCCGACCTACTGCTACCGCAACGGTCGAGATCGTCAAGTCAGCGGAAAAGCCGATTGGACGGACATGGCGCACAACGTACTTGAGGAACTGCTGGTGTCCGCGGAAGTGCAGACCGCGCGCGATCGCCTGGAGGACTACCAGGCTGCGGAAGATGCCGCGGATGCGAACCCGCACGGCGAGCAGGAACTTGCGGATCTGCGAGAGGCGGTGATCGAGATGCCGGGGGCGGTGCGGATGCTGCTCGAAGCCATCGACAGAGCTGGGGCACAAGCCGGAGAGCCGCAGTACGATCCCGGCGACAGCGCAGGCGTCCCCGGCGAATCGGGCGGCTAGCTATTCCCCGCCCAGTCGGCGGCGTGGATCGCCGCCCGGCCCAACCAGCGCGCACCGGGACGCGGCGTTCGGCTATGCCCCCTGACCTGCTGGGACGTCGAGTTTTCGATGGTCCCAGGAGATGACCCGGCGCGGCTCGACGAGGTAGGCGTACCGCTTGCGGGCCGCGTTCGCGACGTAGGCACCGATCGCCTCGTCCGGCACCGGCGCACCGGCGTCCGCCCGGCCACCGCCGACGACGGCGCCGACGCCGAGCCCGATCTGGTACACCGCGTCGGGATCGGTGACCGTCTCCACCACACCCTGGATCAGCGCGCCGCGCAGGTCGAAGTACGCGTCGCCGGTCTCCACCAGGCAGCTGATCCGCGGGTCGCGGGCCAGGTTCAGCGCCTTCTGCGAGGTCCGGTACGTCCAGAACGCGATCCGGTCGCCGACCAGCGTGTAGTACATCGTGACCAGATGCGGGTAACCGTCCGGGCTGATGGTCGCGAGCTGCACCTTCCGGCAGCTCGCCAGGAGCTGCGCGACCTCGTCGGGCGTCATCGTCACCCGGTCGCGCTGCTTGGGCATCAGCTCCCTCCGGCCGGGCGGAAGCCGATCGTCTCGCTCGCCAGCCCCATGGTGTCCTCGGTTACGAATCCCGCGCCCGGCGGGCCGGTCTCGAAGCCGGCGAGAGCGCTGGCGATTGCGTCGAGCGTCCACATCCCGTCCGGCGATCCGTGCTCGTCAGCCCGGAACGTGGTCCTGATCGTGGGCGGCGCAAGCACGGCCGCGACGCCGCCGTGCACGACGAAGAC
>JBOHCP010000519.1:0-4290 GCA_050698875.1 Streptosporangiaceae bacterium
CGGCTGCGTCGGGCGCGGCCCCGTCGGGCGCGGCCCCGTCGGGCGCGGCCCCGTCATGCGCGGCCCCGTCGCGCGCCGCGGACGTCTCGGCGCGGAACTCGTCCAGGATCCCGGCCGCGATCCGGAACGCCTCGAGCGCGGCTGGCGCCCCGCAGTAGGCCGCCGTCTGCAGCAGGACCTCCTGGATCTCCTCCTCGGTGCAGCCATTGTGCCGGGCGCCGCGGACGTGCACGCCGAACTCGGCCATCCGGTTGAGTGCCGTCAGCATGCCCAGGTTGACGAGGCTTCGGGTGCGCCGGTCCAGGCCGGGGCGGCTCCACACCTCACCCCAGCAGGTCTCGGTGACGTACTCCTGGATCGGCCGGGTGAACTCAGTCATCGCCGCCAGGGCGGCGTCTACGTGCCTGCCGCCGAGTACCTCGCGGCGTAATGCGAGTCCGCGCTGCAGGCGCGCCGACTGTCCATCGCCCATTACCTTGTCCCTCCAGCCCTCGGTGGAGACTGTATGGCGCCGCGCCGCGCCCTTCCGCGGTACCCGTCACTGCTCGCCAGTGCATCCGCACGCTCGACAAGCGTCTGATCATCATACAATTCGGTGGCCGCAATGCCTACCTGTGCTTGACTCGGGTGCGCAGGGCTATGTGCGGGTTAGCCGGACCTTGATTGCGCCGGGCCACCCCCGCCAGGAACGACCGTCGGCGGACGGCGAGCGCGGCCGCGGCTCGCGCGCTGCCGGACTACTTGCCGTCCTGGTCGGCCAGCGCTTCCAGGCCGACCCGGCCCGCCTCCTCGACGTGCCTGCTGCAGGCGCACGCGGCGGCGTCGGCATCATCGGCAAGCACCGCGTCGACGATCGCGCGGAGTTCCCCGATGCTCTCCGCTGGCCGGCCGGGGACCGACAGCGACAGCCACCGCAGCACGCTCACGCGCGCGTGCAGCCCGGCGACCACAGTGCGCAGGGCGTCGTTGCCGCCGCCCTCGAACAGCACGTCATAGAACGCGTCCTTGGCCGCCAGTATGGGCGCGTCCTTGGCCGCCAGCCGCTCGATCCGCTGCAGGGCCCGAACCAGCGCGGCACGCTGGGCCTGGCTCGCGTTCTGCACGAACAACCGCCCCGCCAGCGCTTCCAGCGCCGACCGGACCTCGTACAGCTGCCTGGCCTCCTCCGCGCTCACGCTCGCGACAACGGTGCCCTTGTTCGGGATGGCGGTGACCAGCCCCTCGGCCGCCAGCTCGCGCAGCGCCTCGCGAACGCTGGTACGCGACACGCCGGTGAGCTCCACGAGCTCGCGCTCGATCAGCCGCTGGCCAGGCGCGAACTGCCGCTCGATGATGGCCTGCCGCAGATTGTCCAGGACCTGTGCGCGCACTGGCGCGGGCATACGCTCGACACGCAATGCGCTCGCGACGTCAACCAGCCCGTCCTCCCGATCCAGCCGGCCAGCTTCAACTGCCGGAATGCTACACGGCCGACCGCACAGCTAGATTGTATGCTCATCACACGAACGATGGAAAGCTTGCGTCGGCTGCCACGACCGCCTGGCGGGGAACGGCGCACGCTCGCGCCGCGGCCGTCGGCCGGGTCGCGGTCACCCGCGCCCGTCAGCCGCCGGGCTGGCCAGCCGACTCCTTCGGGGCAGCCGCCAGCGCGCCGTCACCGGGCTGCGCCCCGCTCGCGGCCACTGCTTGCGCCCAGCGCAGGTCTGCCTTGCCCGACGGGCTGCGCCGGACGCTGTCGACGAACACCACGGTTCGCGGTTTCTTGTAGTCCGCCAGCCGGCCGGCCACATACCGGCCCAGCGCGTCCGCGGTAAGCTCGCCGTCCCCGACCGGCGCGACCACTGCGCTGACGCGATGGCCGAAGCGCTGGTCGGGCAGCCCGACGACGAGCGCGTCGCGCACCCCAGGATGCTCCATGAGAACCTGCTCGACCTCCTCGGCAAAGACCTTCTCGCCGCCGGTGTTGATGACCCGGCTGTCGCGCCCGTGGAAGGTTATCGAGCCGTCGGTCTCGACCGAAGCGAGGTCACCGGGCACGACCCAGCGGCGGCCGCCGAGAATCCGGAACGTCTCCGCGGTCTTGGCGGCGTCGCCGAGGTAGCCGATCTCGTCGTCGGCGGGAGCGGCGAGCACGCCCACCTGGCCCGAGCCGGGCACCACGTCGCGGCCGGCCTCGTCGATTACCCGGGCGCCGGGCAGCAGCAGGAAGCGCGAGGTCACCACGTCGTCGCCGCTGCGTGTCTCGCAGATCGCAAATGGGCCGCCCTCCGACGCCGCGACCACGTCCCGGCACACGAAGTCACCATGCGCCAGCAGGCGACGCTTGACGTCGGCGCTCCACGTCACGCCGACGCTGAGCACGCGGCGCAGGCTGGACATGTCGTAAGGGCGGCCGTCGTGCGCCGCCCGGTCGAGTGCGTCAGCCAGCGGCAGGGCGAAGACATCGCCCACGAGGGACACCGTGTCGACGCGCTGCGCCGCCACGGTGCGCGCAAGCTCGTCGGCGTCGTAAGACCGGCCGGTCAGGTAGACCACCCGGCCGCTGGCCAGCAGCGCGCCGAGGCTGGTGTACATGCCGGTCGCGTGCATGAGCGGCGGCGCGGGCAGGCAGACGATCCCGTCCTGGCGCTCGGTCAGTCGCTGCGTCACCGACCGCAGCGCGGCCAGCGAGTCCGGCAGCGGCTCGCCGACGAGCCCGAAGCCGTTCCCGCCGGCGACCGCGAACAGCCACTCGTGCGTGACCAGAACGCCCTTGGGCTGGCCGGTGGTGCCGCCTGTGTACATGAGCCAGTGGTCCACGCCGCGCTCGGCCCGCGGCACCGGAACGGCCGCGCCGATCACCGCCTCGTACCCGGCGCGCTCCGCGCCGCCCGGGCCGTCGCGCTTGCCGTCGCGCTTGCCGTCGCGCTTGCCGTCGCGCTGGCCGCCGACCTCGATGAACGCGCGCAGCCGCTCGGCCCCCGGCTGGACGTTGCTGACGCGCGGCGCCAGCGACGCGTCGAAGATGGCGGCGACGACGTGCGCGTCGTCGAACAGGTGGCGCATCTCGGCGGCCTGGTACCGATAGTTGACGTTGACCGGGATGGCCCGCAGTTTCAGGATCGCGAACACGCTCTCGATGTACTCAATCCCGTTGTAGAGCGCGATGGCCACCCGGTCCTCGGTCCCGACGCCCCGGCTCGCCAGGTACCCCGCGAGCCGCGAGGCGCGGTCGTCGAGCTGCCGCCAGGTCCGGTCACGGTCCCCGTGCGTGATCGCGATGCGATCAGCGCGCACGTCCGCCACGGTTTCCAGCACCGTCGCAAAGCTCTCCCGCACGGCCACGCCACCGCCTCTCCGCCGGCCCGCCCACCGCGGCCGCCCGCCGGCGCCACGGCAAGCTCAGTCAACTGGGGCCGATGCCAGGCGTCAACACGCGCCCGACCCCGGCGGCCAGCGGGCCGAACGGCCGCGAACCGGGGTCAGCCCGTTTCCTTCGAGTGCCCGGCGTGCGGCGTCGCCGCCGCTGCCAGGCCGGCGATGACGTCTTCATCGCTTGTCTGGGAAAAGTCGTCATAGAACTGGCTAATAGCCAGGAATCCCGCGGGCGTGATCACGCTGACGAGGAGGTCAGCCTCGGCGCCGATCCGCGCCTGCCAGCCCTCAGGCGCGACCGGAACCGCTAGTGCGACCCTGGCCGCGCCGAGCGCCCTGGCGATGCGGCAGGCGGCTACTGCCGTCGAACCGGTGGCGATGCCGTCGTCGACAATCACGGCCGTCCGGCCGGGCAGCGGCAGCCTTGCCCGGCCGCCGCGATAGCGGCTGGCCTGGCGGTCGACCTCGGCTCGTTCGCGCGCCTCGACCGCGGCCAGCTCCGGCTCGGTCACGCCAGCGTCCCAGATCACCGCCGGGTTGAGGACTCGTACACCGTCCTCGCCGACCGCACCCAGCCCGAGTTCGGGCTGAAAGGGCACGCCGAGCTTGCGTACCACGATGACGTCGAGCGGCGCGCCGAGCGCCCTGGCGACCTCGGCGGCGACGGGGACTCCGCCGCGCGGCAGGCCCAGCACCGCGACCGGCTCGCCGCGGAGATCCCGTAGCCGCGCGGCCAGCTGTCGTCCGGCGTCGGCGCGGTCGGTGAAGACCATGGGATCCCCCTCTGGCCCACTCAACCAGATGGCGCTCCTGGCAGTCTCGGCGCGGGTAGGCCGCGCCCGGACCGGCGGGCTGACCTCGCAGCGCCCGCGTAACGGGCCGTGCGGACCGGGTCGCGAGCGCCGATGGCCGGGGAAAGCTAACGGGGCTTCGCCC
>JBOHCP010000520.1:0-4285 GCA_050698875.1 Streptosporangiaceae bacterium
CGACCACTTCCTGCGCCAGCGCGCTTTCCGCCGGTTCGTCGCCACCAGCACCACCATCTTCGGCGGCCAGCCCGCCGCCGTGATCCGCTGGAGAGCCGCCATCCACGCCCTCGACACCGGCCGGCTGACCGGGTCCGCCTCCGAGCAGGCAGTGCTGCGGATCGCCGCCAGCCTCGCCGACGACGACATCCCCGTGCACCTGCGCCAGGTCCTCGGCAGCCTCGACCACACCAACATCACCCTCGTCGCCCGCGCGATCACCACCGCCAACGGCAGCTGACACCCCCGGAACGGAGAACCCGATGATCGAGAATCTGCAGTCTCACTGGGGCTTCACCAGCATGCCGTTCGGGTCAGCGGTCCCCGTCGCCGGCCTGTTCGGCTCCGCCAGCCACAGTGAGGCCGTCGCCCGGCTGCGCTGGCTGATCTCCGCTATTGGTAACCCGCGATATCAGAACTTGCTGAATGCCCGGCGGGAGACCCGGGCGGCGTAGGCAGCCTGTGATCCGGATGCTCTGTCGGCCCAAGCTCCCGCGGTGTTGATGTGGATCCCGAGCAGGCGCGCAAGCGCGGCTGGCGGAATCTTGGCGGCGAGATCCATGAGGGCGGTGTTACGCCCGGACCGGCCGTGTATGCCCAGGGCCGCGAGCCTCACCCTGAGGCGGGAGGCGGAGATCGGCTGTGCCGGTGCTCCTCCGGGGAACAGCCACGGGTGATTATCGGTGCGGCCGACGGCGGCATGAGCGTGTCGGCGGGCCAGGAGCTGGCGGGCGAGCTCGTCCAAGGGCGCGGGCAGATCCAGGGGCGTGGTGCCCAGGGCCAGCTGAGCCCGATCCGGGGTGAAGGTGATCTGATCACGGCTGAGGCGTGCGATGCGGGCTAGCGGCTGTCCGTAGAGGAGCACGAGCAGGCCCGCCACCCGGTCCTGGATGGCGTGGCTGTCGTCGTGGAGCAGGGTGCGGACCAGTGCCCACCGGTGGTCGTCTTCGATCTGGGTGAGCAGATCCCTGCGGGCGCGGTTGGGTATGTCAAGGCCGCGGGCATGGCCGCGCGTGGTGGCCCAGGTCACGAAGGCGCGGGCGTGGTAGCAGCTGCCTGTCCCGCTGGCGAGCCAGGTGTCGATGTCGCGCTGGGTGCAGGCTCCCAGGCTCGTGCCGTGGTCTCGCAGCCAGGTGATCAGCCTGGTCGCCGCCCGGATCTCGTTCTGCACGTAGTCGGTCTGCTCGGCGGTGATGTGGTGCCGCCCGGAGTCGCGGCGGAGCCGCCGCAGGTGATGCCAGGAGGCGAAGCTGGCGACGATGCGGCGTTCGGCGGGGTCGCCGATCTGGCGGGTCTTCTGCCCGGTCCACCGTTCGAGTTCGGCAAGGCGCTCGTCCCTGGCGGGCAGGATTCCTCCGGCCACGAGGATCTTGCGCAGGTGGCGGGCTGCGCGGCTAGGCAGGTAGCGGTCGAGTGTGCCGTGGCCGGGTGGCCCGCTGGCCTGGCTGATCTCGGCCAGGATCGTCCGGGCGGCAGAGCCGCTGGTCAGCCAGTTCATCAAGGCGGCTGGGTCGCTGGCGGCCAGCACGTGGTAGATCGCCTCGGCGTGCGGATGCAGGCCGTCCTGATCATGCGACAGCAGGCTCAGAAGATGCTGGCGGCACGCGCACCGGGTGCACAGCCCGTGGTGGTAGAGGCGTCCGGTGGCCCCGCATTCGGTGCAGGGCCGGAACGAGGACGGGTGCTTGCGGTAGCACGTGCTGCACAGCGGCCCGGCCGGAATCCGGGCCGCGACGGCGCGGACGCTGCCGCACCCGGTGCAGGGCACCCGCTGCCGGCTGCACGACCCGCACAAGGGCTGCCCGCCGGCGGTGCGTGCCCACACCGCCCGGACGTTGCCGCAGCGGGCGCAGGGCACGCGGTGCATCTTGCGCGAGCAGTGCTCGCAGCGCGGGGTCCCGGAGGAGGCCAGGTAGCAGGGCTTCTCGCGGCCGCACAGCGAGCAGGTGGCCAGCGGCGGGCGGTAGCAGCGCCGGCACCGCATGCTGCCGTCTTCGCCGCGGATGGCCAGGGCGGTCCGCCCGCAGCCGGCGCACCGCTCATGGTTAGCCGGGTCGCGGCGGAAGCAGTTGGCGCAGACCGGCTCGCCGGCCCCGGTGCGGCTGGCGACCGGGGCGCGCTGCTGGCAGCGGCTGCAGGCATCGAGGCGGGCCTGGTCGTAGCAGCGCCGGCAGCAGCGGGCCGCACCGAGCCGGTGACTCACCAGCACCGTCCGGCCGCAGGCAGGGCAGGCCGGGGCCACCACGCCGCTGACGCCAGCGGCCTGCAGCGCCTGGATGAGCGCGACAGCGCGCGGTGAGCCGTGCGCGCCGTCACCAGTGAGAAGCCCGGGGCGCTGGTCCAGTTCCCACAGCACCTGGTGACGCTGGAACGGCCACGCGATCGCCTCGCGGATCACCTGACCGAGCCGCAGCTGGTCCAGTCCGGGATCGAGACGGCTGACATGAGCCGCGATCCGCGAGGCAGGATCAGGATCGTCCCAGGGCCGGCAGCGGCCGCAGCGGGGCCTGCCGTCCTGGTCACGGCTGGCGACCTTCCTGGTGTCACCGCAGATCGCGCAGGGCTGGGCGGCGCCCCGTCTGCGAATGTCGCAATCTGAGCAGATCCGCAGGCTGCCGTCGCGCTGGACCAGCCGCTTAGGCTGGCCGCAGCGGGCGCACCGCGGCAGCACCAGCCGCCGGGCTCCCCGCTCTTGCATGGCGCTGATCAGCAACTCGACCTGGGGCGGGCCCTCTGGCCGGCCGGAGGTGAGCAGGCCGGGATCCTCGCTCAGCGCCGCGGCGAGGCGCCGCTGCTGGGAACGGGACGGAGCGGCCCGCGTGATCGCGGCAGCGATGTCGTCCTGGCCGAGGGCCGGCTCGGCGGCGCGGACGATGCCGGCGATGACCGCGCCAGGCTCGGCGAGAAACCCCGCGCCGGCGGCCGGGCTGGTCATGAGGAGCCGGGAACGATCCGCGCCCGCCTGGGCCGGAAATCGCCGACGCCACGCTCGGCGCCGCCGCCCCTGGCGGTGCCGCCGCCGGGCGTGGCCGCGGGGACGGCGACCGGCTGGATCAGGTCGTCCATCCGGCAGCCGAGGATGTCCAGCAGCGCCATCAGCACCTTGAGGTTGAGCCGTTCCGGCTTGTCGGTCACCAGCCGGTAAACCTGGCTGTCGGACAGGCGGATGCCGCGCTCGGCCAGCCTGGGACGCAGCTGGGTCGTCTGGAACATGCCCCGGGTGGCCATGACCTCCCGCAGCTTCCACGTGTAGTCGAGCCTGGCCGTCATCGCTCACGCTCCTCACCGGCGGCGAACGCCCTGTCCAGTGCCCTGCGCATCATGGTGTTCATGAAATCGCCGCTGACACCGCTGTAAATCGCGGTCGTCGACTGGTAGCGGTGACCCACCTGCCGCTGCACGAACACCGGGTCAACCCCATCCTCGATCTGATGGGTCACATGCGAATGTCTCAGGCAGTGAGGCACCAGCTCCGCTGGCAGCTTCAGCGCGTCCCGGTAGCCGGCGAAACGCTCCTCGATCTGCCGCGGCCGCAGCCGCCCGCCCCGCTCGGTCAGCCACAGCGCCGCGCAATCAGGAAAGCCATAGCGGGGCCGGATGTTGACCATGTAGTCCCCGACCGCCTCCACCGCCCACGGCATCACCGTGCACACCGTGCGCCGCTTCGGCGGCGAACCCCTGGAAGCCTTGCCCCACCGGACCTCCAGCTTGCCGAACCTGCCCAGCTCCGGAGCCTCGGGATTGCGGTACCAGTCGGTGACATCCAGCTTCGACGTCTCGGTGCACCGAAGCCCCCACGCATACATCACCTTGAATAAGGTGGCGTCCCGGTAAGCGGCCAGCGCCCCCTTGCGCCCCGACCGGGCTGCCTGGTCAACCCTGTCATCGGCATAGTCGAAGAACCGCTGCAGTTCCTCGCGGGTCATCGGCCGCCGGTCCGGGTCTCCCTCGTAGTCCACCAGGTGCGCGGTGGTGTTCGACTCGAAGCAGATCCGCGCCGGATGAGTGCCGAACCGGGCCAGGCACTCCTCAGCCCAGCCGTACTGGGGCGAGGTCAGGTAGCTCTCGAACGAGCGGATCGCGTCGTGATAGTTGCGGATCGTCGACTTCGCCCTGCCCGCGACGCTCACCAGATCAGACCTGTTTCCACGAGTAGAACGGCGACACGCCGCTGAGAATGTATGAGATTGCACTGTACTGCTGGGATTATCGAGCGTGATGGTGGTGGATTGTCCCAGGAGGAGAG
>JBOHCP010000521.1:0-4272 GCA_050698875.1 Streptosporangiaceae bacterium
GTCCGGGTGCTGCAGCGCATCCTGGCCCTGACCGCAGCCATCTGGCACAACGACCGAACCGGCCAGCCCGTCAAACGCTCGCTCCTCGCCTATGACCACTGACCCTTGGAATTGATCATCTAGGGGGATGGAACGAGTCCGGGCCGCCGGGCTGGGCGCAGAACAGCTGCTCATGCTGGGCCATCAGGCGGCCGGCGTCCTCGGCGTGCGCGGGCGGGATGACGTAGCGCTCGTCGTACTTGGCGATCGCCAGCAGCCGGTACAGGTCGACGAGGTCCGTCTCGCTCGCGCCCACCGATGCCGCTAGCCCCTCGGGCGCGGCGACGCCGAGTTGTTCGGCGCGCATCTGGGTGCGGACGGCGGCGAGCGTGCGGAGCACGCGCTTGACCGGGCCGGGGTCGCCGGCGGTGAACAGGTTGGCCAGGTACTCCGCCGGGACGCGCAGCGCCTCGATGGCGGCGAACACCTGATCCGGGCCGGCATCCTCTTACCCGGCCGCGTGCACGATGTCGGCGACCGGGGACAGCGGCGGGATGTACCAGACCATCGGCAGCGTCCGGTATTCCGGGTGCAGCGGCAGCGCGACGCGGTGCCGGGCTATCAGCGCGTAGACGGGTGAGCGGCACGCGGCGTCGATCCAGTCGGCGGGGATGCCCTGCCGTGCGGCCTCGGACTGCACAGCCGGGTCGTCGGGGTTGAGGAAGACCGACAGCTGCGCCTCGTAGAGGCCACGCGTGTCCGGGGTCGCTGCGGCGGCCAGTACCTTGTCGGCGTCATAGAGCACCAGGCCGAGGTAGCGGAGCCTGCCGACGCAGGTCTCCGAGCAGATGGTGGGCTGGCCGGCCTCGATCCGGGGGAAGCACAGCGTGCACTTCTCCGCCTTGCCGGTGCGGTGGTTGAAGTACACCTTCTTATACGGGCAGCCGGACACGCAGAACCGCCAGCCGCCAGCGGTCCTGGTCGACCAGCACGATCCCGTCCTCTTCCCGCTTGTACATCGCGCCGGACGGGCAGGCGGCGACGCAGGACGGGTTGAGGCAGTGCTCGCAGATCCGCGGCAGGTAGAACATGAACACCTGCTCGAAGGCCAGCTTCACCTGGTCGCTGAGCCCGGCCAGGTCCGGATCGGCGCCCGCGTGCGCGGGCCCGCCGGCCAGGTCGTCGTCCCAGTTGCTGCCCCACTTCATCTCCATGTCCCGGCCGGTCAGCGCGGAGATCGAGTGCGCGCTGGGGTTCGGGGTGCCCAGCGGGGCGTTGAGCACCGTCTGGTAGTCGTAGGTCCACGGGTCGCCGTAGTCGTCGATCGTCGGCAGGTCGGGGTTGTAGAAGATGGACAGCAGCCGCCGCAATCGGCTTCCGCTGCGCAGCTGGAGTCGGCCCTTGCGGTCCAGCGCCCAGCCGCCGCGCCACTGCTCCTGGTCTTCATACCGCTTCGGGTAGCCGATTCCGGGCTTAGTTTCCACGTTGTTGAACTAGACGTACTCGGTGCCGGGCCGGTTTGTCCAGGTCTGTTTGCAGGTCACCGTGCAGGTGTGGCAGCCGATGCACTTGTCCAGGTTCATCACCATCGCCATCTGCGCCATCACCCGCATAGCGACACCTCCTGGTGAGGGAACGGGGCGGCTCCGGGAAGCGGTCGTGTCATCAGTACTCGACCTCCTGGGAACGGCGGCGGATGACGGTGATCTCGTCGCGCTGGTTGCCGGTGGGGCCGTAGTAGTTGAAGCCGAAGGACAGCTGCCCGTATCCGCCGATCATGTGGGTGGGCTTGATAACCAGCCGGGTCAGGGAGTTGTCCGAGCCGCCGTGCCAGCCGGATATCTCCGACTTCGGGGTCATCAGGTGCCGGTCCTTGGCGTGGTACATGAACACCGTCCCTTGCGGCATCCGGTGGGACACTACCGCCCGGCAGGCCACCACCCCGTTGCGGTTGTAGGCTTCGATCCAGTCGTTGTCGGTCACGCCGATCTTCGCCGCATCGTCGGGGCTCATCCAGATCACCGGGCCGCCGCGGAACAGCCGCAGCATGTGCACGTTGTCCTGATACTCCGAGTGGATCGACCATTTCGAGTGCGGGGTGAGGTAACGCACCGTTATCTCGGGCCGGCCCTCCTGGCGGACACCCTGCTCGCCGAAATGCCGGATGTAGTCCAGCGGCGGGCGGTAGGTCGGCAGCGCCTCCCCGTACTCGCGGATCCAGTCGTGGTCGAGGAAGAAGTGCATCCGGCCGGTCAGCGTGTGCCACGGCTTCTTCCGCTCCACGTTGACCGTGAACGGCGAATAACGCCGCCCCCCGGTCTCGCTGCCTGACCACTCCGGTGACGTGATCACCGCTCGCGGCTGGACCTGGGTGTCGGCGAAGCTGATCCGGTCGCCGGCCCGTTCTTCGGCCAGGTCGGCCAGCGGCACCCCGGTGCGTTTCTCCAGCTCGCGCCAGGCCTGCACCGCCACCTGCCCGTTGGTGGTGCCGGACAAGGCGAGGATCGCCTCGGCCATGTGCACATCCCGCTCCAGCGACGGGCGCCCGTCGGCCACCCCGCCACGTACTGTGCCGTTCGCGCGGCGCAGGTAGTCCACGGCGGCGTCGGGCACCCAGGTGACGCCCTTGGTGGTGGTGCCGAGCGTGTCGATCAGCGGGCCGACCGCGGCCATCTTCTCCGCCACTGCCGGGTAGTCCCGCTCGATCGTGACCAGCCGCGGCATGGTCACGCCGGGCACCGGGTCGCATTCGCCGGCCTGCCAGTCCAGCACCCGGCCGCCCGGCTGGGCCAGCTCATCCGGGGTGTCATGCATGAGCGGGGCGGCGAGCACGTCGGTGCGGGTGCCCAGGTGGGTCCTGGCGAGCCGGGAGAACTCCGCGGCGATCATCGTGAACGCGTCGAAGTCGGTGCGTGCCTGCCACGGCGGCGCGATGGCGGGGTTGAACGAGTGCACGAAGGGATGCATGTCGGTGGTGGAGATGTCGTGCTTTTCGTACCAGGTCGCCGCGGGCAGCACGATGTCGGCGTACGTGCACGAGCTGGTCATCCGGAAGTCGATGGTGGTGAGCAGGTCCAGCTTGCCGCGAGGCGCCTCATCGTGCCAGGTCACCTCGGCGGGGCGCAGGTGCGGCGGCGACTCTTGCGCGCGCACCGCGTCGTCGGTTCCCAGCAGGTGCCGCATGAAATACTCCATGCCCTTGCCCGACGACCCAAGTACGTTGGCACGCCAGATCGTCATAACCCGCGGCCAGTTCTGCGGGGCGTCCGGGTCCTCCCCGGCGAACCGCAGCTGCCCTGCGGTCAGCTCGGCCACCACATGGTCCTCGACCGTCTTGCCCGCCGCTGCTGCCTCGGCGGCCAGGTCCAGTGGGTTGCGGTCGAAGGCGGGGTGCGACGGGGTCCACCCCAGCCGGGACGCCTGGGCCAGGCAGTCCGCGAACGTGCGCCCGGCGAACAGGCCCCGGCCGAGCGGGCTGGCCAGTTCGGCCGCGCCGAAGCTCTCATACCGCCACTGGTCGGTGTGGAGGTAGAAGAACGAGGTCCCGGTCATGTGCCGGGTGGGGCGCTGCCAGTCGAGCGCGAATGCCAGCGTCGACCAGCCGGTGAACGGGCGGACCTTCTCCTGGCCGACGTAGTGCGCCCAGCCGCCGCCGTTCACGCCCTGGCAGCCGCACAGCATGATCATGGTGAAGAACGTCCGGTAGATCTGGTCGGAGTGGTACCAGTGGTTGGTTCCGGCCCCCATGCAGATCATCGACCGGCCGCGGGACAGCTCCGCGCTGCGGGCGAACTCCCTGGCCACCCGGGCCGCCGCCGCGGCAGGAACCGAGGTGATCCGCTCCTGCCAGGCAGGGGTCCCCGGCGCCGAGGCATCATCGTAGCCGGATGGCCACTCCCCTGGCAGTCCGTCCCTGGCCACCGCGTACCGCGCCATCAGCAGATCGAACACGGTGGTCACCAGCCGGTCGCCGAACCGGATCGCCGGAACGCCGCGCCGGACCACCCCGCCGCCTTCGGTTTCCCCGACATCAAAACGCGGCAGGTCCACAGCGACCGTGTCGGAGTGCCGGCCGTACAGGGTCAGCACCGGATCCACCCCGCCGAGGTCGAGGTTCCAGCGCCCCAGGCCGCTGCGGGAGTACCGGAAGCCCAGGGAGCCGTTGGGGGTGACGGTGGCACCGGTAGCCGCGTTCTGGATGATGGGTTTATGGGCAGATCCCTCCGATTCATCGCCGAGATCCGCTGCGGTGAGAAACCGGCCCGGAATATATCCATCGCCGCGCTCGTCGAG
>JBOHCP010000522.1:0-4269 GCA_050698875.1 Streptosporangiaceae bacterium
GCCAGCGCCTGGCGCTCAGCGTGACAGCTACCGACCCAGCCCCGGGCGCCGCGAACCGCCCGCCCCGCAAGGCACCCTCGTGAGGCCGGCGCCTCCGGACACCCACGGAACCGGCAGGGGAGCCATTAATGACCTGGTCGGCGAGTTTCGCCCATACCCGCGGCAGGCCAGCACGGCCGGCGGCACATCGGTCGGCCTGGCGCAGGCTGAAGCTGCAGCCGGGCCTGGCTTTTCGCCTTGGGCCGCTGGTCAACCCGTTTCGCGCTGGACCGGTCGCGGGCAGCCGGGCTGGCGCGGGCGCATCACAACCCGATGGAGCCTTACCGGCATGAGCGCTCTGGGTTGTACCGGCCGGTGGTGCCATCCCGGATCCCGCGCAGCACCCCGGATGAGGAGTTCAACGCGATTTCGCGGCGCTGGGCTCGCATCGGGACCGGGCGCTGGTCGCGTTTTATGTGTCGGCAGCGGCGCGGGCGTCGGAGTTGCTGTCGGCGACCAGGGGCGGGGTTGATCCGGACGGCAGCTGATCCCGTGGTCCCGTGGTCCTACTATCGGCGGCTAATGGCCGAGAGATCGCGCAGCACGGCTCTGTGTAGACCATGAGTTCCGGGCTTGCCAATGCGCCCCTTGGCGACGGCGATAAGAACAGATAACCAGCGATCACCACGGTTAGGTACGAGCAAGCCGATCGGACACAAGCCGGTTGAGGCTCACATGCTGTTCGGCGGCTTCGCGGACAAGACGGCGGTGAACCTCGGCCGGAACGCGCACCACGAAGCGACCCGAATAGGTGCGTTCCGACAACGGCTCTGGAATCTGCTCGCCAGTTGCAGCCAGGTCGGTGAGCACGTCACGCACGACATCGGCGAGACCCGCGAGTGCTTCAACCGGGGTGGGCGCGAGCCAGGACAGTGACGGGAACTCCGCGACGGTGGCGACATGCTCGCCGTCCTCAGCGGACCACGCGACTCGGTAGTTGTAGTGGGTTGCGTCAGGCATCGTCGTCACCCTCCTCGTTCTTCTCGGCTTCTAGCTTGGCGATTGCGTCGAGCACCTGCCGCACCTGGTTGGCCTTGGCATTGCCGTCCCTGCCGCGCTGGATGTTCACGCGGGGATCGCCTTGCCATGGTGTCTTGTAGACCTTGTGCGAGGTGCCCTCCTGCCGGGGTTCACCGAAGTGGTCGGCGCAGACCCTGGCCAGGTCATCGAAACGGACGTTCTGCGGTGAGCGTCGCATCTGGTCGATGATCTTCGCTGTCTTGCTCACACCTGTATAGTATCAATAGTGATACTACTCGTCAATCTGCCGGTGGCTTCGTCAACTTGACCTGGCCCAACCTTGACGGTTTGATCTGGCCCCACCGGGTCAGGCGAAGGGTTCTGTGATGGGGTCAGCCAGTGGGTAGGGCGGACGAAGTTCTGGCCCAGCTGGATCAGGCAGCGATCGACTTTCAGTTCCCCGACCTGAGCCATGGCTACTACTACGCGGTCGATGCTCGAACCGCGCGTTCGGCGATGCTGCAAGGTGGGCGCTGGTCGTCGAGGCTGTCGGTTACAACCCTCGGGCGGGCAACCTCGCCCGCGGGCAGCGAGCATGTCCGCGTACGCCCGACCGATGCCCTGGCCGGAGCAGGTTGATGACAGCGACGCGGCCAGTGAAATCGATCACGTCTTGAGCCATCGGCGGGCGTCTAGCCGTTGAAGTGGCGGCCGGGGGCGCCGATGAAGTCGCGGAAGTGAGCCTTGGTGAGCCGGGCATCGGGAATCTTGTTGTACCCGTGGTAGGCGCCCGGGTAGACGTAAAGCTCCGTCGGAATGCCCTCGCGCACCAGCCGTCGCGCGTACTCCAGGTCTTCTTCGAGGAAAAGGTCCAGCGCGCCGACGCTGATGAATGCTGGCGGGAGTCCGGCCGTGCTCTCGACTCGCGCCGCCGCCGCGTACGGCGAGACCTTGTCTCCGCCCGGCTCATGGCCGAGGAGCGACGCCCAGCCGAACCGGTTGTCGGCCGGCGTCCAGATGAACTCGCCCGCGTAGGGGTGGGGGTCCGTCGTGCGGGCGGTCCGGTCGTCGAGCATTGGGTAGATGAGCACCTGGTGGCTGACCGGGATCTCGCCGCGGTCCCGAGCGAGTACGGCGAGGCACGCGGCCAGACCCCCGCCCGCGCTGGCGCCGCCGACGGCGACGCGGGCACGGTCAGCGCCGAGCTCGGCGGCGTTGCTGTGCAGCCAGTCCAGCACGGCGTAGCAGTCGTGTACGGCACCGGGGGCCGCCGTCTCGGGGCGCGAGGCGGTAGTCAACCGAAGCGATGACTGCACCGGTCTCGGCCGCGATCCGGCGACAGATCAAGTCGTCATCCGAGGCAGTTCCCAAGACGAAGCCGCCGCCATGAAACCAGACCAGGACAGGCGGACAGCGGCCCCGTCGGCCGGCTCGTAGAGCAGGACGCCGACCTCGGGGTCGCCGCCCAGGCCCCTAACGTGGTGCTTGCTCCGGGTAAGGCCGGGGAATAGCAGTGCAGGATCACGCGCTCCATCAATCGGCTGGCTAAGCCGCGCTCTAATTGCGGACAGGGCCGCGGTGGTGAAGTTGAAGGGCGGGAAGTCGTCTAGTCCAGCCGCCACCTCGGGATCGACGAGGTGTCGGGTGCGGTGCCGGTGCTTGGAGAGGGTCATAACGATCGCTGGTCCTTTGCGGAGGGGTCAGGCGTGACGGCGAAAACCGCGGTAACCGTGCGCAGAACGCGGCAGTCGATGAGATCAGCGGTCTGGGCATCCGTCGCGGGACGTTTCCGAACGCGATCACACGCGAGGGCTGACATAGGGCTCAGATGTCCGGAAGTTCGGTTACGGCAGGCTTGTGGCCTGCGGTTTCGTGAGGCCGGAAGGCTTGCGGAAACTGAGGCCTGTGGCAGGGTGATCCCGGGCCGGAATGGGCCTGTCGGAGTCGTATGTGGCCACGCTGCGCAGCCGGGCCTTGCGGGAGGGCACCGCCGGGGTCATCCGCCAGCCCGGCGCGCCGCGCAAGCTGGGCGAGCAGGCATGGGCCCGGGCCTTGGCTGGCGGCAGCCCGGGACCCTCGACGCGGAGATCGCCCGCCGGCTGGGCGTGGCCCCGTCGACGGCGCTGCGCCGCTCGGGCCCCGCGACATCCAGGAAGAACTGCCCGCCGGGCCGGCCCCCGAGCCTGCCGCTCAGCCACACCCTGAGGCTGAGCAGGCGCCGGCGCGGGCCGGCGCGGGCCTGGTCCGTCCCGGCGTGGCAGGGCTGGCGATCGCCGAGGGCAGCATCTATTGCCGGTATGCCGGCGCGATGCTGCTGCACGCCTTCGCCGGCCAGGCAGGCGCCGCCGCCATCCTGGCCTCAGCCGCGGCCGGCGGGACGCGCGGCCGGGACGGCTCCGGTTCGGCGACGTGGCGCTGGTGTCGGCGACCAGCAGCTGCCTCACGCTCGGCGCGGCGACGATCGGGCAGTTCAGGCACCTGACCGCGGCGTGCGCCGGGCCGCTGGCCGGCCTGGCGGTTCTGCCGGACCTGCGCACGATCCGGCCGCGGCTGGCCGCGATCGCTGACGCCGCCGACCCGCTGGCACTGCAGGCCCTGTTCGCCAGGGCGATGCTGGCCGCCAGCCCGGTCACCTGCGGGGTTGTACTACGCCGATGACCACTTCCGGCCCTGCGCCGGCGCCAGGCCCGCGGGCAAGGGCTGGAACAACAAGCGCGGCAAGGCCGGGCGCGGGCACGCCGGCACCCACGTCACCGCGCACGACGGCCGCCCGGTGTGCTTTGTCACCGGCGAGCCGTCCGGCCTGGCCGCGACGCTGCCCGGGGCGCTGGCCGAGCTGAGGAAAGCAGTACCTGCGGGCGCGAAGATCATGCTCGGGTTCGACCGCGGTGGCGCCTGCCCGCAGGTCTTTAAGCACTGCAGCGACCAGCACGCGGACTGGGTGACCTGCCGTCAGCGGCCGCAAGCGGGATGTCGCCCGGGCCGGGGAGACCGTCACCATCAAGGACTACGGCGATGCGCGGCAGCTCACCCTGCTCGAGCACAGCCAGGTGGCGCTGCAGATCCTGCCCTCCGACGTCGACTCCTGCCCGGCGGCGATCCTGTCGTGGCTGAAGTCGCGGTGGCGGGAGGAGAACTTCCTCAGAGTCGCGGTAGGGACCGCCCTTACAGGCGGCCCCCCGCGCAGATCCCAGCGTGCGGGACTACCGCACTGGGCTCCTACCTTGGGTGAGTGGCGGCGAAGCGAGCCTCCGGGAAGGCGTGCGTCAC
>JBOHCP010000523.1:0-4268 GCA_050698875.1 Streptosporangiaceae bacterium
GACGCGGGCGTGATCGACCCCATGCGTCTGCTGCTCGCCGGGGCGCGCGGCTACCTCGACGTCTGCGTCGAGCAGCGTGACCTGGCCGCCATGTTTGCCCGCGGTGACGGGCCGCCTGGCTTTCACGTGATGTGGCGGCAGCGGCTGTCGGACTGGGTGCGCCGGAACACCGAGTTCTTCGCGCGGAGCGGCGAGCCGCTTGACGAGGCTGCCGCGATCGTGCTGACCGGCGCCATGCTGCTCGCAGCCGCCGAGGTGTCCATGGCCGCGGACGCCGAGCACGCGCGGCAGCGAGCCGACGGGGTGCTCGCGGTGCTCGCCCGGCTGCACGTCCGGCCGTCCTAGCCTAGCCAGCAAGCCGGTGCGGACGGCTCGATCACGACGGCAAGATCAGAACGGAGCGCCGGACGAGTCGGCCGGTTTGCTCTGCCTGGCGAGGGCTGCGGCGAGCCGGGCTCGGGCGCCCTCGAGCCACTCCTCGCATATGCCGGCGAGCTCCTCGCCCCGCTCCCACAGCTGCAGCGACTCCGCCAGGCTGAGCCCGCCGGCCTCCAGCCTCCTGACCAGCTCGGTCAGCTCGTCGCGTGCCTGCTCGTAGGGCATCAGGCTGGTGCCGTCCGGCGTGGGCCGGCCGGTCCCGCTGCCCGCGACGCGCTCGGCCGCACTGCCACCAGGGGATGCCATGCCGTCAGCCTAATGGCCCGGCCGGCTAGCCCGCGGTCACCTGGAGGTGATCCTCGGCGAACCGGACCGTGAGCGACTCGCCGCGCGTCACCTGGCTCGCCGACAGGACCACCCTGGCGTCGGCCTGCTGCAGGATGGCGTATCCGCGGCGGAGCGTCGCCGCCGGGGACAGCGCGATCAGCCGGGCACGCAGATGAGCCACGTCATCGCCGGCCCGGCTGACGGCAGTGGCCGTTGCCAGGCTGGCGCGCTCGGACATGGTCAGCACCTGCTGCTGCTGCCGGTCGAGCTCGCGCGCGGGGCTGGCAAGCACGGGGCGCGAGGTGATCGCGGTCAGCCACGATGCCTCTCGGTCGAGCCGTCCGGCGAGTGACCTGCGGGCCCGGCCGCGCAGCTGGCCGATCAGGTCGAATTGCTCCGCCACGTCAGGAACGGCGCGCCTCGCCGCGTCGGTCGGCGTCGAGGCGCGGACGTCGGCCACCAGATCGAGGAGCGGCACGTCCTGCTCGTGCCCGATCGCGCTCACCACCGGCGTGCGGCAGCCCGCCACAGCCCGGACCAGATCCTCATCGGAGAACGGCAGCAGGTCCTCGATCGAGCCGCCGCCCCGGCCGATGATGATCACGTCCACCGTCGGATTGGCATCAAGCCGCTGCAGCGCGGCGATGATCTCCTCGCTGGCGTGGGGACCCTGAACCGCAACGTGCTCGACGCGGAACTGGACGGCCGGCCACCGGCGCGCGGCGTTCTCCCGGACATCGCGCTCCGCCGCGGAGTCACGACCGCAGATCAGCCCCACCGCCGCCGGGAGGAACGGCAGCCTCCGCTTGCGCTCGGCGGCGAACAGGCCCTCGGCAGCGAGTGCCGTTCGCAGCCGTTCGATCCTGGCCAGCAGCTCGCCCATGCCGACGGCCTTGATTTCTGCGGCGCTCAGCGCAAATGAGCCCTTCGCGGCGTTGAACTCGGGCTTGGCCCACATCACCACGCGGGCACCCTCGCCTGGCGGCGGGCTGGTGGCGTCGAGTACGGCGGTGGGGCAGATCACCCGCACCGAGACGGCCGCTACCGGGTCGCGCAGCGTCAGGAACACGGTGCCGCCGCGCCTGGCCAGCTCGGCGATCTGGCCCTCGACCCAGACCCGGCCGAGGCGCCCGATCCACTCGCCGACCAGGCGCAGCAGCGTACGGACCGGAACCGGCGACTGCTCGGATGTCTCTAGCGGCACTGCAGCGCGCCTCGCAGGCCGGTCACCCGCCGGACTCGATCTTCTCGATGCGGCGCTCGATCATGGCGATAATCTCCGGTCGCGCCGTGCTCTTGTGCTCGTGCACCAGCAGGGCCTGCAGCTGATCCACGTCGAGGGTGCGCAGCCGGGCCCGGATCGCGGCGACCGACATGGTCTCGAAACCCGGCACCGGCACTTCGTGGACGACGAGACTGGCCCCCACGGGCACGTTCCCCGACAGTGGTTGCGTTGCCACCGGTATCACGGTGGCTGGCCTCATGCCGGGCTCGCCCTTCGTCTCCGGCCCTGGCCGGGTGCCGTCCGGCGCGAACACGGCGCAGCCGGTCAGCTCCTCCGCTGCCAGCAGCCGGACGTTGCCCGTCTCGTCAAGCGATCGCCGCCGGTCGCTCGGCTGCGACGCGGCGCCCGCAGTCCGGGGCGTGCGCCGGCCTGGCGCGGCGTGCCTCGGGCCGGTGGGCGACGGGCTGGCCTGCGGGCGGTCCGCGGCGAGCAGAATCTTGCCAATTCCGGCGAAGAAGGATCGCAGCGCCAGCGTGGGCGCCTTCCGCACCTGATCTGGGACTTGCGGAATCCCCATGGATGATCGTTCTCCCTTAGCAGCTACCCGCACCCGGGCTCAGCCGGGCTGCGCGCCGACCGGCCACGGGCGCGTCGGCGCCTGGCCTCGCGCCCGGCCGTCCGCGTCGCCGGGCCAGGCGCCGCGATGAGGCCGGACCACCAGTTCTTCCCACGTTGGTGACCAGCATGCCAGGCCAGCCTGCCCGGAGCCCGCACCATCGGCGTAACACGTCAGCGGGTCGCGGGACCGGGACGACTGGATTGGTGCGCCGGGACATGGGCCTGGATTGGCAGCGGCCGCGGGCCATCTAAACTGGGCACCATGTCTGACCAGTCTCGGCGTGTCCTGCTGGCAAAGCCGCGTGGCTACTGCGCGGGCGTAGACCGGGCTGTGCAGACCGTGGAGCTGGCCCTGGCGCGGTATGGCGCCCCGGTGTACGTGCGCAAGCAGATCGTCCACAACGTGCACGTCGTGCGCACCCTGGAGGAGCGTGGCGCGATCTTCGTGGAGGAGACCGAAGCGGTCCCGGAGGGCGCGATGGTGGTGTTCTCCGCGCACGGCGTGGCCCCGGACGTGCGGCAGCAGGCCGCCGATCGCAGCCTGCAGACCATCGACGCGACGTGCCCGCTGGTCACCAAGGTGCACAACGAGGCGCGCCGGTTCGCCGCCCAGGACTACGACATCTTGCTGATCGGCCACGAGGGTCACGAGGAGGTCATCGGCACTACCGGCGAGGCACCTGCTCACATCCACCTCGTAGACGGCCCGGAGGGCAGCGAGACCGTCGAGGTCCGCGACCCGGCAAAGGTTGCCTGGCTGTCACAGACGACGCTGTCGGTCGACGAGACCGCGCAGACCGTGGCGGCGCTGCGGAAGAAGTTCCCGCAGCTGATCGATCCGCCCAGCGACGACATCTGCTACGCCACGCAGAACCGGCAGGTCGCCGTCAAGCAGATCGCGGCCGAGTCTGACGTGGTGATCGTCGTCGGCTCGCGAAACTCGTCCAACTCGGTGCGCCTGGTGGAGGTCGCCCGCGACGCGGGCGCACCCGCCGCGTATCTGATCGATGACGCGTCCGGCCTAGACCCGGCGTGGCTGGAGGGAGCCGGCACGGTGGGCGTGACCAGCGGTGCGTCCGTGCCGGAGGATCTCGTCACGGGCGTGCTCGGCCGGCTCGCCGAGTGCGGGTTCGGCGACGTCGAGGAGGTCGAGGCGGTCCACGAGCGGATGACCTTCGGCCTGCCGCGGGAGTTGCGTCGGCCGGCCCAGGGCCAGCCTGGCTAGCTCGGCGAGCGATCGCGCCCGGCGGGCCTGCGGGTCCGGGCCCGCTGCCCGGTGAGGTCAGCCCGCAGGTCGCGGACGCACCGCGGCAATCCCCGGACCATGGCGATCACCACCCCGGCGACGGTGCCTGCGAACAGCCACGGCGCCACCCCCGCCAGGGTCAGCAGCGTGCCCTCGATCACGAGCAGCGGCGTGCCGCGGTGCGCGCCGGCCGGCGCGGTGGTCAGCTGCGCCGCGACTTCTGCGGTCAGGAAGACGACCGGGACAAAGACCACGACGGCGAGGAGCGCCTCGGGCCTGGCAATGCGCGCGGCCACACAGGTCCCCGCGCAGAAGCCCAGTCCGGCCACTACGTCCTGGTGCAGCCAGGCCGCGAGCAGACAGCTGGCGAGGAAGACCGCGAGCAGGCCCGCCAGCGTCCCGGCCGACGCCAGCCGACCAGGGAGCGGGATTACCTCGGCGCCCGCCCGCCCCCCGGCCGACGGGGACCAGTGC
>JBOHCP010000524.1:0-4267 GCA_050698875.1 Streptosporangiaceae bacterium
CGTTGTCCCGCATGGCGCGCAGCGTCCGCCCGTACGGCGACTCGGTGATCCGCCGCACCAGCCAGTAGACGGCCGCGGCCAGGACGATCACCCCGGCGGTGAACTCCCACTGGTAGGCAGTGGTGGTGGTGCTCATCACCTGCGACTGCAGCGGGGCTGGCACGATCGCCAGCCCGGCGTCGCCGTTGAACAGCGGCACGTAGTTCATCACAAGCAGGTTCAGCAGGACGGCCGTGACCAGCAGCCCGATGGCGGCGAAGTCGCCGCGCAGGCGCCGCCCGACCAGGAAGGTGAATGGCAGCGCGAGGATGGCGCCGGCTGCTGCCGCGCCGAGCCACGGCAGCGGGAACGGCAGGTTCCAGCCGCCGATGTAGTGCTGGAACCCGCCGTTAGCGGTGTCGGACGGCAGGGCCAGGATGGCCGCGACGTAGGCGCCGGCCGCCTGGAAGATGATGAAGCCGAAGTTCGTGACGCCGGCGATGCCGAACTGCTGGCTGAGACCCAGGCACGCGATGACGTCGACAGAGCCGTAGACCAGCAGCGTGATGAGATAGGTCACGGGCTCTCGCCTCCGGTCAGGTCCGCGCGCCGAGAAGGCCGGTCGGCCGGACGGCGAGCATGGCGAGCAGTACCACGAAGGCGATCACGTACTTGTACGACGGCACGATGTAGGCCGCGCTGACCTCGGTGGCGACGCCAATGAGCAGCGCGCCGAGCATGGCGCCGTAGGCATGGCCCGGCCCGCCGAGGAATACCGCGGCCAGGATGAGTACCACGAATAGGTCGGTGCTCGTCGGCCCGAAGCTGCCGACGTCGATGGCGAATACTGTCCCCGCCAGCCCGCCGAGCGCACCAGTGAGCGCCCACGTGGTGGTGATGACCCGGCTGGTACGGATCCCGCAGTTGCGGGCGAGCTGGCGATTGGCCGCGGTCGCCCGCATGGACTTGCCGAGCTTGCTATAGCGCAGCAGCACGTGCGCGGCCGCCATGACGGCCACGCTGATCGCGATGATGACCAGCTGCACCCCGGTGAGCACCAGGCCGGCGACGTGGTAGGTCCGGCCCTGGCTCAGGTGGTAGGAGACGTTGACCCCGCCCACGACCCCCTCGATGCTGAACTCGACGATGAGCGCCATCCCCAGCGACACGATCACGATGGTGATCGGCGCCGACCCGCGCCGCTGGAACGGCGCGTACACCAGCAGGTTCAGCACCACCGACAGCACCGCACAGGCGGCCATGGCGACCGGCAGCGCGAGCCAGACCGACACGCCCAGCTGGTTGATCCAGTACGCGACGAACGCACCGGCCGTCATGACCGCCGCGAAGGCAAGGTTGAGCACGTCGGTCACCGCGAACTGCAGGGTGAACCCCACCGCGGCGATCGCAAGGACCGCCGCGGTGATGAGCCCGAAGCCGACCGACGGGAGGAAGATGCTCACACTGAGCGGTTCCTCATCCGGCGGCTCGTCACGACACCGCGCGCAGTTGCTGCGCGGTGATGTTGCCCGACACCCGGACGACGCCGGCCGCCGTGTAGGTGTCGATCTGGAAGATGCCCGGCGAGTCGTGGTAGGAGTCGAAGCTCGTCGGGCCGCCCGGCCCGACGTAGCGAATCTTCTTCCCGGCCTTCAGCTCGCTGACGCCCTGGGCGAAGGAGCTGACCACGACGGCACCGGGCACGCCGTCGCCGATCGAGGTGAGGTAGGGCTGCCACTTGGCAGTGTCCGTGCTGCCGGCCGCGATCATCGCGAGGGCGGCCAGGTTCATGCCGTCGTACAGGTGCACCGCGCCGGGCGCGGTGAAGTAGGTAGAGAAGTCGCCGACCTGGGCGCCTGAGACCTTGCCCTTGACGGCGAGCAGCGCCTTGCTGAACGCCGAGTAGGCAGGCCCGCTCGTGGCGGTGACGAGGTTGTCGGCGTGGAAGTCGGCGGCAAAGTCGGCCGCCCCCACCGCGCTAGCCGACGCGGAGAAGAAGGCCGGTGAGATCGCCGCGGAGGTGCCGATGATCGGGATCATCGTGCCGCCGTTGAGCTGCTTGATCTCGGCGAACAGGGTCGGGTCGGCAGACCCGAGGGCCTCGGTCATGATGGCGTCGGGGTGCGCCTGGACGATCGTCTCGGCTTCGGTGCGGAACGTGGTGGCGTTCAGGTCCAGCGTCTCGTTCGCGACGAGCGTCATGCCCGCCTTGGCGATCGCGCCGATGGCCGGCTGCACGAAGGTCTGGGAGCCGATGTCGTTGCCGAACGCGAGCGCGATCTTCTTGTAGCCGAGATGCTGCGCGATCACGGTCATGGCGTACGACTCCGCGAGGTCCGGCGGGACGAGCCGGTAGAAGTACGCGTAATGCACGTGGTCGAACTCGGACTGGCCCGTCATGCAGAACATCACGGTCTTGTGGCTGTTGATGACCGGGGCGACGGCGGCGGCCTCGTCGGACGTGCAGCCGATCACCAGCTCCAGGTTGTGGGTCCGGCTCAGCAGGCTGTCGACGGCCGGGACGGCGTCCGCCGGATCGCCCCTGGTGTCCGCGGACGCGCAGCTGACGGTGTGACCGAGGATGCCTCCTGCCTTGTTGATGGCCGCCACGGTGCCCTCGCACGACACCAGGTACGTCGGCCCGAGAGCCGCGTCCGGGCCGCTGAACGGGGCGACGTCAGCAAACACGATCGACTGCCCGGACGGGATACCGCCGGAGGAGGAGGAGCTGCCGCAGGCGGCGAGCGCGGCGGTCAGCGCGACCGCCGCGACGCCAGCCAGCCACCGGCTGCTGCGTCCTAACGTCCTGACACGCTTCCCCGCATGTCCATGTGCCGCGGTCGGCGCCGCGAGCCCGGTGGCCCTGATCATCCTTGTCGCCTCCATAGCAGGGTTTCCGGTAGGCCGGCCCTTGGCCGGCCGGCAGTAGCAAGTCAGAAGCCGACCGCCGTGGATCCCGGCGGCCGCCACCTCCACTCGCTCAGGTCTGCCTCCTCGGCCACGACACGGTTACGGATCGTGCCGATTTCGTCGATGGAGACCTCGATGATGTCGCCCGGCTGCAACCAGACCGGGGGCTGGCGGGCGAAGCCCACGCCGCCTGGCGTCCCGGTCGCGATCACGTCACCGGGCCGGAGCAGGGTGAACGAGGAAAAGAACTCGATGGCGCTGGCTATGTCGATGATCATCTGCGACGTCCGTGCCGACTGCATGACCTGCCCGTTCAGGGTGGTCGTCAGCGCGACGTCGGACACGTCGGCCTCGTCGGTCGTGACGACCTCGGGGCCGATCGGCATGGTCCCCTCGAAGTTCTTGCCTCCGGTCCACTGCGTTGCGGCCCGCTGCCAGTCGCGAGCCGTGGCGTCGTTGAGCACGACGTAGCCGGCTAGTGCTTCGAGTGCCTTGTCCGCCGGGATGTAGCGGCCACCCGCGCCGACGACGAGGCCGAGCTCGCCCTCGAAGTCGAACCGACCGGTGAGCGCCGGCCTGACCAGGTCGGCATAGGGCCCGATGGCGCTGCCCTCGCTGCGAACGAACGCCTCCGGCCAGGTCGGCACGTCGCGGCCGCCCTCGATGGCGTGCTCGCGGTAGTTCACGCCGAGGCACAGGACCCGTGTCGGCTGTGGCACGGCGGGCCCGAAGTCCGCCGGGCCGAACTCTGTGCCGTCAGCTTCTTGCAGGACGCGGGCCGCGTCCAGGGCGCCCGCGGTCAGCAGCCCGTGCAGCGTGGCCAGTGCCGGATCGTCGATGGCGTCGGCGACGTCGACGTAGCCAGAACGTCCTTTGACGTGCAGGCGCAGCCCGCGCGCCGTTGCCAGGGTGGCAAGCCTCATCGGCGAACCTCCGAATCCCGGCTGTCCGAACGGCCATATTGGTTAGACCTAACCAATTGGTTGAGCATAGGTCGGGCGTAAGACTCGGTCAAGACTCGGACAAAGACCGCCGTCATGCTGGTGCCGCGCACCCTGCCGCGATGGCTGATGGCGTCATTGGTAGGATTGGTTGCGCAGGTCCGGCGGCGCAGTCAGGATGGCAGGAGAGATGGCAGCAGCGGGTCTTCAGGGCGCGCCCGCGCACACCGCGCGCGGCCGGCGCCTTGCCGCGCTCATCCTGGACCGGTCGTCGCGAACCGGGCTGCGGCTGGGCGCCCGGCTGCCGACGGAGCGCCAGCTCAGCATCGAGTTCGGGGTCACGCGCTCATCCGTGCGCCACGCCCTGGCCATCCTCGAGGCCGAGGGCCGGATCTCGCGCGAGGTCGGCCGTGGCACCTTCCTGCGCGCTGCGCCGC
>JBOHCP010000525.1:0-4265 GCA_050698875.1 Streptosporangiaceae bacterium
GCTGGGGGTTCTGCACATCGACGTCGCGGTCGAGGACACAGTGACCTGGATAATGCGGAATCTGGCGAGCCGAGGCCAGTGCCGAGCGCCGAGCATCGCGGATCTATACGTCGCCGCGGTCGCGCTGACACACGACGCCACGGTGCTTCATTACGACAAGGACTTCGAGCTGATCGCCAACGCCGCTGCGCTCCGCCATGAGTGGATCGTGCCGCGCGGTACAGGTCATGGCCGCGGCTGATGGCGCCAGAACGCTGGTGATCGCTGGGCGGGTGACTGCCTCTCCTCGTGGCGGAACCGGCTCGCCCGCCGGCGGGCGTCCAGCACCCTGGCCGCGATCACAGCGATTCTGCCGCTCCTGGCTAACCCGTCGGAACCCGTTAGGCTCCCAGGGATCAGCGCGCGATCAAGACCGAGCGAAGGTGAGCCAGGTAGCCAGGGAGCTGAGTGTCGTCGTCTGCGGAGCACCCCCCACCTCCGACGTGGGCGCGCTTGTCCGGATGGCCAGGCAGCGGTCGTGGACAGTGCGAGTGATCCCGACACCGGACGCGCTCTCGTTCGTGGCCGCCGCCGCACTGGAGATGATGACAGGGAACAAGGTCGAGGTCGGCCACCGGTCGCCGTCCGACCCGCGGCCGCCGCGGCCCGACGCGGTGATCGTCGCCCCGGCCACCTTCAACACCATCAACAAGAGCGCGCTCGGCATCACCGACGCGCACGCGCTGGGCGTCATCGCCGAGGCCATCGGCAGGCATGTTCCCGTCGTCATGGTGCCGTGGGTCAACGCGCCGCTCGCCGCCCGGGAGCCGTTCCGGCGCTCGGTAGCGCAGCTTCGCGTCGAAGGCGTCCGCGTCCTCCTCCGGGGAGAGCACCCGGCGGAGCCGTTCGGCGTGGAGAACTCGGAGGTCGGCGACTTCCCCTGGCAGCGTGCCCTCGACGTCACCGAACGCTCAGCCGGCTAGCCGGCCCGGTCGAGGAACGCCACACGCTGACCGGGATCATCTCCGCGCCCGCCTCGGCCGACGGCGGCGGGATGGAGATCGCGTCGCGGCCAGGCGCGGTGCTGGCCACGACGCGGGCCAGCCTCGGCTCCTCGCGCTGCCTGATGAACCGGCCGGTCGGGTCGACCACCAGCCAGCGCCGGTCGCCGCCCCCGCCCGCCGCGTAGCAGCCCGCAAAGTTTAACGTCCGGAGGGATTTGCGGGCAGGCTAGGCCTCATGGACAAGCTCATAGCCACGCCTGCAGACGCGATCAGCGACCTTCCCGACGGGGCAACTGTTGCCGTTTCCTGCTTTGGCCCGACTGCCGGCGCGCCCGTCAGCCTGCTCACCGCGCTGGCCTTACGCGGCACGAAAGACCTCCGCCTCGTAGCGAACTCCCTACCGCCGGCCGGCCAGCATCTGGTGGAGACCGGACGGGT
This sequence comes from Streptosporangiaceae bacterium, assembly GCA_050698875.1. Lineage (GTDB taxonomy): Bacteria > Actinomycetota > Actinomycetes > Streptosporangiales > Streptosporangiaceae > JAJYUU01. The sequence continues at coordinate 1,422 of JBOHCP010000525.1, forward strand.
CAGGCACCTGATCGTGTCGTTCACCGCTAGACCGGGAGGGTCTTCTCCGGCGGAGGACCGCATCCGGGCGGGCGAGATGACCTACGAACTGGTCCCGCAGGGCACGCTGGTGGAACGGCTGCGCGCGGCAGGCGCCGGGCTCGCCGCCATCTACACGCCGACCGGCCTGGGCACGCAGCTCAGCTTGGTCTTGGCTCGGCAGCGGAACTGCCCAGGCCGGTCGTCGCGGAGCCCGACCGGGAAGCCGACGATTTGGAGGCAAGGCGGCTGCGCGCGGCGTTGCTGTCGTCGGTACCTGCGCGGCCGACGGCGCGAACTCCCGAGGAAGCAGCGGTCGCGGTGCTCGCCGACCTGCTGGAGTGGCACCGGCGGGAGAACAAGCCAGCCTGGTGGCGGTACTTCTACGTCCGGACGCTGTCGTCGGAGGATCTCGTATCGGAGCCGGACTGGGTCTGCTGACCGGCGGCGCGATCGTCGGCTCGGTGAAGCGATCGGTGCTGCGGCGGTTCTCGTTCCCGGCCCAGGAGCACAAGTTCGGGCCGTTGGCTCAGGCCGAAGATCCGGTCAGCGGTCGTGGCTTTGTCGTGGACTCGGTCGACGACGCGCGCGGCGAGATCGTGCTGAAGGTCGGCAAGGACTACGAAGGCCCGCTGCCGTCCGCGCTGGTCCGGGCGGTCCGCCAAGCACCAAGCTCCAAGCAGAGCGAATGCGAGACCTAGGAGCCCGAGTCCTGGCCGGCGGAGTTAGCGGCCTGGACGCCGCGACCGCGCTGCTGCTCCGCCAGCATCCCCTCGGTCCGGGCGCTGTCGGATCGACGCTTCGCAGCGCCGACGAGTCAGCCCAGCAGGCAGCCGTGCGCCTGGTTTCGGCGCTCGGTAACTCGTACCTGCCGATTCAAGGGCCACCCGGAACAGGCAAGACGTACACCGGCGCCGAGCAGATCCTCGAGTTGATCGCACTGGGCCGGACTGTTGGCATCACCGGCCCGTCCCACGCGGTCATCCACAACCTGATCAGTGCGGTCCTCTCGCACGCGGCAGCTCGTAACCTCGCAGCCCCGAGAGTCGGTCAGCGCGCCGACCGCGACAATCCGCTCCTGCACCCGGACGCGCGCTCCCTGGACTACCCGAAGCTGGTCGGCGGCTTGGCCGCGGGTGATCTAGACGTGGCGGCTGGCACGACCTGGATGTGGTCCCGCTCTGATCTCCGGGCCAGCGTCGACGCGCTCTTCGTTGACGAGGCCGGACAGATCTCGCTCGCCGATGTCCTTGCCGTGTCAGGGGCCGCCAGAAACGTCATGCTGCTGGGCGACCCGCAGCAACTCGCCCAGCCGAGCCAGGCCGCGCACCCGCCCGGCTCGGGCGTATCCGGGCTGGAGCATATCCTCAACGGCCGCGCCACTATGCCGCCCGTTGCAGGCTTGCTGATCGACAAGCCCTGGCGCATGGACCCGAACATCAGTTCACCTCGCAGACCTTCTACGACGGCAAGCTAACGGGAGTCGACGGACTCGAACTGCAAGAAATCCTCGCCAGGCCCGGCGCCCTGTCTGGCGCCGGCCTGCGCGTCATCGAAGTCCCGCACGAGGGCAGCGCCAACGCCTCAGCCGAAGAAGCCGCCGTCGTCGCTGAGCTCGTAGGCAACCTACTCGGCCGCCAGTGGCGCAACCGCTTCAGCGAGGTGCTGCCGATCGGCGTCGAGCAGATCCTGGTGGTAACCCCGTACAACGCCCAGATTCGTGCGATCCAGTCCGCGGCCGCCGCGGCCGGGCTCGGCCGCCTCCGGGTCGGCACGGTCGACAAGTTCCAGGGCCGCGAAGCCGCAGCCGTGATCTACTCGATGGCGACCTCATCCGCCGAGGACGCACCCCGCGGCATGGAGTTCCTCTACGACCTGCACCGCCTGAACGTCGCGACCTCCCGCGCCCGCGCCCTGGCCATCATCGTCGCCAGCCCCGACCTGGTCCGCGTCTCGTGCCAGACCCCCCGCCAGATGCAGCTAGCCAACGCCCTCTGCCGCGCCTGGGAACCAGGATCGTGACAGGCTCCTGGACTCACCCTCTACCGTCATCGGCTGCGCAGACCGTAGCTGAGAAACGGTGTACGCGGGAATGAGATCGTGCTATGCCTGAAAAGGTATACTGACGTCATGACCGGAGATGCTGCCAAGCTGCTGGTCACGGTTCGCCGCGAGGCAGGCCTCACGCAGGCCGAGCTGGCGCGCCGTGCGAAGACGTCGCAGGCGATGGTGGCGCGCTACGAGAGCGGCGCCGCCAGTCCCACGGTGCGCACGCTTGCAAGGCTGCTGCGTGCGGCCGGGCGCGAACTCGTCCTTGCCGGACCGGCGCCGACTGAGCTGCCCGTCACGCGGAGGCGGGTGACGGGCTTGCTCCGCGAGCACCGAGCAGAGATCCTCGCAGCGGCTGCGGCCATTGGCGCATCGAACGTGAGGATCTTCGGCTCAGTAGCCCGCAGTGCGGAGACGCCGGAGTCGGACATTGATCTACTCGTGGACTTCCCCGCGCGGAAACGCGGCCTGTTCCCGCTGCTCAGACTCGCCGACGAAGTCGAGGCGATCGTCGGCAGGCCGGTCGATGTCGCCGCGGTTGAGGTCATGGCGCCGCCGGTTCGCGAGCGAGCCCTTGCTGAGGCGGTCCCGCTGTGAGCCGGACGACTCGAGAGCGGCTGGCCGACCTCAACAACGCGGCCGACGGGGTCCGCAGAGCAGTCGAGGCACTGGAGCGAGCCGAGTCCCAGAAGGCTGAGGACGATGCACAGCTCGCCTTCGACGCGCTGCTGTACCGGCTGGTCGTGATCGGTGAGGCAGTCAAGATGTTGCCTGCGG
>JBOHCP010000526.1:0-4258 GCA_050698875.1 Streptosporangiaceae bacterium
GAGATTTACTATTGCACTATTGGATCAAATGGAATATCATAGGTTCCATCAAAGGCAAGTCTACGGACTAGCCGGGGTGACTCAGAGAGCCGCCGCCAGACGACTCGCGGCGCGACCGGGACGTCTTCGCGGTAACGCCCTGCGCCCTCGTTGCGTCACTGTTGGCGGCATGAGGCGGACGGTGGCCAAGCAATAGCTACTCTGGTAGCAATCATGGTATTCTCTGGGTATGAAAGTCAGTGTTAGCCTGCCAGACGACGACGTGGAGTTCCTGGACGCGTATGCCCAGTCCCAGGGCATCGAGTCACGCTCGGCTGTCGTGCACAAGGCAGTTCGGATGCTACGTGCGAGCGAACTCGGCGAAGCATACGAAGATGCGTTCACCTCCTGGGAGGACGAGGGAGAGGCTGCCATCTGGGATGCCGCAACCGCCGACGGCCTGGAGAAGTAGATGCGCCGCGGCGACGTCGTGGCGGTCAGCCTGGACCCGGCGCGCGGATCCGAAGCCAGCAAGACCCGCCCTGCCATTGTTGTGAGTAACGACGCTGCCAACGCGACCGCGACCCGGCTCGGGCGGGGTGTAATAACGGTAGTCCCGATCACCTCGAACGTCGCTCGTGTCTACCCGTTTCAGGTTCTCCTCCGGGCCGATCAGACCGGGCTCAGGCAGGACTCCAAGGCGCAGGCTGAACAGATCCGGTCAGTCGCCGTTGAACGCATAGGCAGGCAGATTGCGAGGCTTCCCACTGCTCTCCTGGCCGAGCTAGATGAAGCGCTTCGCGTCCACCTCGCTTTGTAGCCTGCCCAGGCGTATGCGGTGCTCGAGCGCACGGCGGCAGATGCGCGCATTCGCTTGGAGCAGCATGGCGTGCATACAGGCCGCATGTTCGGTGGCCGTCTGCGGTTCGGGACCGAGCTGCTACTGGCCATGCCGCGGATTCCAGTCCGGGTGGGCGTACACCGCGAGTGGCTTGCGCCGCGGGACGAGCTCGTAGATCCGAAGTACAGGCCCTGACAGGAGTCGCCACGGGTACACATCTGGTCGACCGGAGTGATCGTAGATCATCGTGGGGACGCTGCCATCCAGATACAAGAAGCCTTCAAGCACCGTGCCGTCGACCGCAGTCGCTGGGTCATCCACAAGGATTCGAAGTCGCCAGTCACGGCCGAAGTATGGACTGATGGCAGCTTTGGCCCCCTCCTGCCAACGGGGGGCCACTCGATATGGGCCACATGCGTATCCTGCCGTCAGAGCCCAGCGGCGAGCATCCGCTCATCGGCACGAGCGGGCGGCTAACAGCGAGTGGGGTGCTGTCCGCGATCAGCGGCGCGAGGGTTCCGCGGTGCTCGCCCGGACCAGCGGGACCTGACTGGACTTCGCGGTGAGTACTTCGGTTAGTTACCGCAGGTCACTGGCGTGCTCGGCGCAGTGCACCTAACGGCTTGGGACGTTGGCACGCGGTCGTGCGGCCGTTGCTCATTCGCCTGCACGTCCCGGGAGGCTGCCTCAAGCGGAGGACCTGGCGGGTGAGGCTGTTTCTATCGCGGTGTCGGCCGCCGTTGCCACCCTGCAGCAGGACGGAGACGCGGGTGGATATTAGGTGGAAGCTGCGGATGGCCGCCGCGCAGCGGGAGGTCTGGACCGGCGCGCAGCTGCGCCGCCTGCTGGCCGAACGGGCCGGGCTGGAACTGTCGTCAGCGTCGGTGTCGGCCCTGTTCACCGGGCAGCCATCGCAGGTGAAGCTGTCAACCCTGGCGGCGCTGTGCACCGCGCTGGAGTGCACCCCCGATGACCTGCTCGAGGTGGACACCACACCGGTCCAGCGCCCGGCCGCGCCGCCGCCGGCCGTGCCGCTGACGGCCGTCTCCGCGCGGCCGGTCGATGCCGCCGATCTGACTAGCTGAGCGGGCCACCGATGGGCATCCGGCAGCGGGACTGCGCCGAGTGCGGCGCCCCGGTCGGCTACCGCGGTCGGGAGTACTGCTGGCGCTGCCATAAACGGATCAAGGACGGGGAAGCCAGAGACGCCTGCCCGGGCTGCGGTTACAGCCGGGTGCTGCAAGCCGGTACCGGCCGGTGCGTGGCGTGCTCGAGATCCTGTGCTGACTGCGGCGCCCCGGTGCGGCGCGGCGGCCGGATCCGCTGCTACCGCTGTCACCGGCGCCACGACCGCGAGCAGTCCCGCCGGACCTGCCCGCGGTGCGGCAGGCCGGGGTTCTTGCGCGAGGAGACCGGCTGGTGCGGCAACTGCTCGCACCCGGGCCCGCTGAAGGACCCGCCGCGGGTCTGCACGGTATGCGGTCAGCTGCGTCTGAGTACGACCTCAGCCACGTCCTTGACGCCGCCGGCATCAGGCCGCGCGTGCTGCGCAGCACCCGGCTACTCGACCTCGCCACCCGCAACGACCCCAAGCTCATCGCGGTCGCGTTCGGCATGCAGCCCGAAGGCGTCATGATCTACCTCGCCGACCGCGTAGACGACGGCAGGATCCCGGCGAATCCGTGAAACTTCAGCCGCTACCGTGCACAGGTTCACGCGAACAAGTGCGCTTTAACTGGTTCGCGGTTGGAGGTGGTGATGGTCGAGGCCTTGCGGTGCCGTTCCACGATGATCTCGTAGATGTCGGCGGTGTCGGCCGCGTCCATCGGCTGCAGGCAGAAGCCATCGAGGATAAGCAAATCGGCGCGCAGCAGCTTGCGCATCTCGGCGTCGTGACTGTTGTCGAGGCGGGCGGCCCTCGGCGGGACCATCACCAATGTTCAGGCCTAACCCGTATGCCCTTTCGGCGACCCAGGTGTCCCAGCTGTACGGCGAGGGCCTCTCGGGCAAACCGCTGGGACAGCAGCTGCAGACCACCAGCTGGACGCTGGACAGCCGTGGCCTGCCGACATCGACGACCGACCCTAACGGCAACACCTCATCCTACGTCTATGACCAGGCCGGCCAGCTGGCCTCGACCACGGACCCGGTCGTGACGACCCAGGTCTACGGGGTGGGAGCGCTGGCCGTGGCACCGGTGTCCTACACCGGCTACAACACCTTCGGCGAGCCGGTCCTGACCAAGGACCCGAACCGGAACGAGGTCTTCACCAGCTACGACACCAACGGCCGTCCGCCCTCGGTGACCGAGCCGGACTACACGCCGCCGGACAGGTCGGGCCTGATCACCGGCGCGCGCACCACGACGAGTTACAACTCGCTCGGCGAGGTCGCGTCGCAGACCGACCCGCGGCCACGGCCGGGCTGGCCCTAGAGCGGGCGCTGGACCTCGCCGAGCCCGACGGCGTGCTGTTGTGGTTCGTGCTGCAGCCGGTGCCGGGCCTGCTCGAGCGCCAGGCCCGGCAAGGCACCGCCCACGCCGCCCTGATCGCAGAGATCCGCAGCCTGCTCGCCGGAAACGAGCCCGCGCCGAAGCGCGCCAGCCCACGCCCGCTGCAAGACCCCCTGAGTCAGACCGAGTTGCGGGTGCTGCGCTACCTGCCGACCATCCTGACCGGGCCGGAGATCGCGAACGAGCTGTACGTCTCGCCCAGAACTGTCAAGACCCACGTGCGCAACCTGTACGCCAAGCTCGCCACAAACCGCCCGGCCGACGCCGTCGCCCGCGCGCGCGACCTGGGCCTGCTCGCGCCCTCCACCCTCGGGCGTTAAACCCCGGTTACGCTGCGGGCGCCGGGAAACTTATAGCACCTGAGTGGATGATTTGTGGTCCCAGTGCTTACGCTCGAGGGAACACAGCGCGCGCCGCAGCGTCACCGGCGTGGTGTGCACCCTCTAGTCACCCGAGGCGCTCACCTCTAACGCGGCGATCTCCCGCACCTGGGGGCCGGACCTAGGCCCGTTTTCCGCATGATCACGTGGCATGGTCTGGGGGTATCTCACCAGGTGTGTAAAGGGAGTTACGAAGGGTAACTGAATGGCCAGTGGGAATGGCCACTACCATCGGGGGAGAGTAGCAGAGATGTCTGTTTCATTCGGGGGACGGGCCGCGGCGGGAATGACCCTGCCGGCCGGGCCTGATGAGGCCAGCGGGGATGCCGCTCATTACGACGGGGGAAATCCCCCCTCGGCAGCCGTGCCGGTTCCGCTGCGGGCGCTGATGGACGACCGGCTGCTGGACGCGCTGCTGCAGCGTTCGAAGGATGAGGCCGGGGGACTGCGGCTGACCGGCGAGGGCAGCATGCTGGGCGAGCTGGTCAAGGCGGTGCTGGAGCGCGCGCTGGAAGCGGAGCTGACCGCGCACCTGGGCTATGACCG
>JBOHCP010000527.1:0-4253 GCA_050698875.1 Streptosporangiaceae bacterium
CCAGCGAGATGTGCGCCATCCGCGACCAGTTCCCCGAGGTCACCAGGGACGACGTAGAACTGCTGGCGATCTCGGTCGACTCGTTCTTCGTGCTGAAGACGTGGGCGGAACGCGATCATTTCAATTTCGGCATGCTCGCTGACTTCTGGCCGCACGGCGAAGTGGCCAGGGCCTACGGTGTGTTTGATGACAAGATGGGCGTCGCCGTGCGCGGCACGTTCATCATCGACAAGGACGGCGTCGTGCGGTGGAAGGTCGTCAACCCTATCCCGCAGGCGCGTGAGATCGCCGACTACCAGAAGGCGCTGGCCGAGCTCAGCTAGCTCTCGGCTCGCGGGTGATGCCGCGCTTCCTGGTGATCGGCAGAATCGGAACAAGCTGGATGCCCTGCTATCGGTGCGGTACACGGCAGGTGGACCCGGACCGGGGCGAGAGTCCCTGGCGTCGGGGGGTGCGAGCGGACCGGCAGGTTCTGATCTGCCCGGACTGTCAGCTGGCGGCGGACTGGATGAGCGAGCTTGACCGCTGCCGGGTCTGCGGCAGTGTGCACCTAGTCCGGCGGCTGGGCGAGGTCGAGTGCCGGGACTGCGGCGCGGTCGGGCAGGTCGCGCCCGCCAGCCTGGCCTGCTCGGCGTGGTCCGAGAGCGCGACGGCCGACCTGGCCGACGAGGTCGAGCGGGCGCTGGCGAAGGTGCTCGGGCCGAGCAGGCAGCGGCCGCCCTACGCCATGTCGTAACGGCTGGGACGTGACCGACGCCGCGGTTGTCGGCCGGCTGCTCGACGAGTACCACGAGCGGTGGGTCGCACCGTCGCGGGTTCGCCGCCTGGCCGGGTCGGAGCACCAGGCGCGGGTCAGCTACCTGATCGCGCTACCGGATGGCACGACGCAGGTCATCCGCGCGTTCCGCGCCGACGAGCCGGTTCCCGTGCACGGCCGAGCGCTGACCAGCGAGACCGTCGCCGACTGGCGGACAGCGTCGCCGGGCCCGTCATGGACGCGCGGCTCGCCCGGCTGCAGAACCGGCTCACCGTGGCGGGCGAGGTCGCGGCGATCGCCAGGACCTGTTTCACCGGCTGAGCGCGCCGCCGTTGACGTGGATGACCTGGCCGGTGATATGCCGCGCTCAGGGCGAGGCCAGGAAGAGGACGGTCGCGGCGATGTCCGGCGGCGTGCCGCCGCGCCCGGTAGCAGTCTGGGCAATGAGCGTCTCCCGGCGCGCGTCCGTCATGCGGCCGCGGACGAACTCGGTCCCGTCGATGAAGCCGGGCGCGATCACATTGGCGGTGATCTCGTCGGCGCCAGCGTCGTGGCCAAGGGTCTGGTTCCACGCCTCGATGGCCGCCTTCGCGGCGGCGTAAGATTCCGCGCCAGGCCGGTGCGCAGCGATCGAGCTAAAGCTGATCACGGCGCCGCCGCGAGCGAGCCGCGGCCGCAGCGCGGCGGTCGTGAGAACGGCGGACAGTACGTTGGAGTCGAGGTTGGCTCGCCAGGCCGCGGCGAGCTCGGCCAGCGTCGCGGGCTCGGCCGCGCCGATGTCGGTGTTGCCGCCCGCGGTGTTGACCAGCACGTCGACCGTGGCCGGGAGCTCGGGGAGAGCGCGCTCGACCTGCGCGGGGTCGGCGGCGTCGAAGGGAACGGCGATGACATTGCCGCCGATCTCGGTGGCCGCAGTCGCGAGCACGTCCGACCGGCGGCCGGTGATAACGACCGCGTTCCCCTCCTGGGCGAAAGCGGCGGCAATGGCCTTGCCGATGCCCGTGCCCCCGCCGGTGACGACCACGTTGCGCATCCGGCTGCCTGTCAAGGCGACTCCTGTTACATCGCGGGGTAGTAGCCCATCAGCCCGTAGAACCCGTCATCGCTCGTGGGGACCGGCTCCCTGCGTGACCGAGATGTCGCCGATGATGACCCGCCCGAGGATCACCACGCCAAGCTGGCCGGGACGCATGCCGTCCCGAGGTCGCGGAACAACGCCGTTCATGTGAGACATGTCGTCACCATAGACACGAATCGGTCCCCGCCGGTACCGGATAGCACCCGCGCCCTTGGTGGACCGCCAGAGCCGCTGCCGGGCTGGTGCAAAGGATCGGGCGTGGCGGTATCTTGTACCCTCTTAGCGACCCAGGGAGCTGGGTTCGAGGGCGCATAGCTCAGTGGTTAGAGCGCTCGCCTTACAAGCGAGAGGCCGTTGGTTCGAAACCAACTGCGCCCACAGATGTTCGTACCGTGTCCAGGCTCTGGCGGGCCAAGGTGGGTGAAGCGGCATGTTAGCTAACGACAGAGGTACCGCTGAAGCTCCGTGCGCTCAGTGGATGCCCCGCAAGAAGACGAAGTGTGCGCGCAGAGCCGGCCACCGTGGGCCGTGTATGACAGCCGAGAACCTGGCCCGCCGTAGGGCTTACCGGCGCAGTCACCCGCACCCCGAGTCTCCGGAGTCCCGCCAGAAGTCCAACCGGAAGTACCGGCTCTCTAGCTACGGGCTGACTCAGGAGCAATTCGATTGCTTGCTGGATGTTCAGCAGCACACCTGCGGCATGTGCCACGAGCCGTTCCGGGAGGAGCAGCTCATCCACGTGGACCATGATCACGCGTGCTGTCAGGGAAAGAACCGATCGTGCGGAAATTGCATCCGAGGACTCCTGTGCCATACGTGCAACATCGCGCTGGGCTACATCGAACGCCGATATGCGATGGCTCGCGTCTATCTCGACAGCCCTCCTGTTCGGTTCCTCAACGCAGCCTAGTCTCGGCGCTACGCCCGAGCTGTCGGGGATCTGTCACTCGGTGATCTCATAGCGGACTGATCAATTCGGGCCGGTCTGACAGTCCCGTATGGGCCTACGATTTTGGCGATGAGTTCCTCGCTGCTTGTCCGCCCGGCCCGGCTTCAGGACGTCGCAGAGATGGCGCGCGTGCAGGTGCGGTGCTGGCAGGAGACGTATCGGGGTCTCATGTCGGACGCAGTGCTCGACGATCCCGGCTTCCCAGCTGCTCGGGAGCGGCTTTGGACTGCTGTGCTGACCGACGAGCGCTATCGCCAGAGCCTGGCGGCCGTCGCGATGCGGCATGACGAGATGGTCGGGATCGCGCTGTCGGGGCCACCCGAGGACGTCGCGGCGGTCTGGTCTAGGCAGTTGTATGTGCTCTACGTGTTGGCCTCCGACCACGGTACGGGCGCTGGACCCGCATTGCTGGAAGCCGTCGTCGACCCGGCGGAGTCGGCGGCGCTTTGGGTCTCCGACCCAACCCTCGCGCGCAGGCGTTCTACCGCAAGCACGGCTTCGTTTCCGACGGGACAGCCCAGGTCGAGGACCGGGTGCGGCAGATCCGCGTGGTCTGCGACTTGCTGGCACAGTGGCACAGGCCGCGCAGCTGATGTGCGGCAGGGTGCTCTCGTACTACAGCCGCAACCTGAAATGTAGTTGCTGGCCTCGCCCGTCCTGTCTCACCCGGCCTGATCGGTGTGTCGATCTAGTTGCGCCGGTTCCGGCTTCGTTGCTGGCCTAAGAGATTGAGTGAGACGCAGGCTCGTCCGGAAGCTTGCCAGGGCGCAGGAACTTGCGGACGGTGGCGATGAACTCAGCTGGACGATCCCGGTGGATCTGATGACCGGTGGGAATGGTCACCAGGCAGCAGTCCGGGATGCGGGCGGCCATCTGGATGATCCGGTCTTGCGGGACGTGGCTGTCGGGCCCGCCGGCGATGATGAGCGTCGGGGCGAGAATCTCGCTTGTCTTGTCCCACCAGGCGGGGTCGGGCGCGTTGAGTTGTCTGACGATCGCTTCAATCACATCACTGGCCAGTCGAAAGCCAGCGGGCCGTCTGGGCGTGGCCGGACCGGCACCGGTGCGCCTCCGGCGAACGGGTCGGGGGTGTTCTCGACGATCAGCCGGTCCATCCGATCTGGGTGTTCCTCAGCGAGGAGGAGTGCCACCGAGCCGCCCATCGAGTGCCCGATCAGCACTACCCGTTGCAGGCCCAGGGCATCCAGGAAGTCCAGCACGTCATCGCGCATCAGCTCGAAGGAGTAGGCCCAGGGCCGGCCAGTCGCTGGCTCCATGGCCGCGCATGCCGGGCGCATAGACGCGGTAGCTCTGGCCGAACTCCTCAGTTACCGCTGCCCAGCTGGAGCCGCCCGATCGAGACGGCTATATCCCGCTGTTCCACGCCATTAGCCAGTCCCCGCGAGATTTCCTCCCGGTCGGCCAATGTCAGTTGCCTGCGGCGCACGCTTCCCCCGAATCACTCGCGT
>JBOHCP010000528.1:0-4251 GCA_050698875.1 Streptosporangiaceae bacterium
GCTGGCAACGGCCCGCTTCGGCTACACTGCTCAGGCTGGACCGCACCGGTAGCGAGGCTTTGCCGGAACTGGTGCGCTCCGATGGGGTATGGGGTAATTGGCAGCCCGACGGGTTCTGGCCCCGTTAGTCTAGGTTCGAGTCCTGGTACCCCAGCCGGCTGGCCGCACGCCGGACTGCTAGTACCGGCGCCGGCCGTGGCCGCGCTCCATGCCCGTCAGCCGGAGGATCAGCAGCACCACGACGGAGCCGATGATCGATCCGATGATGCCGACGGCACGGAAGTGGCTCGTCTCGATCGTGTGATACTCGACGAGCTCCCAGAGGAAGCCGCCGACGAACGAGCCGACGATGCCGAGCAGCGTCGTGCCGATGAACCCGATGTTGTCCCGGCCGGGTACGAGCAGTCGCGCGATCGCTCCGACGACGAAGCCGATGACGATCAGAATGATGATGAATGCGAGCATGCCCAACAAGTACCAGGAAACGGGCGAGTTATGCACGCGGCGGCCGACCGGGCCTCGGCGCGACTCCGCCCGATGGACGGCAGCTGGTTTGGCGCTGGCCCCGGCCGTGCGCTAACCTGACGCGGCAGTCGAGAACCCCTGGCCCCGTCGTCTAGCGGCCCAGGACGCCGCCCTCTCAAGGCGGTGGCGCCGGTTCAAATCCGGTCGGGGCTACGAGAGAAGTAGCAGGTGAGGGGCCTGGTCGCTGGTAGCAGCGGCCCGGGCGTGGTGTTTTGCAGTTAGGTGAGCGTCCAAGAATAACTGCTACAGTTCTGTTATGGGCGTCTACGCTTGTGCTATGGTCACCGCCGCTGACCGCGAGGCCGAGGTCACGCGCAAGTGGGAACTTCTGTCACCCTCCCTGGACGAGCGGCAGCGCCGCCTGTGGATGGCCGCCGAGGCGCGGGAAGGCGGCCGCGGCGGGGTGAGCCTGGTCGCGCGGGCGACCGGCGCGGCGCGCTCCACTGTCACACGCGGGGTGTTCGAGCTAGAGGGCGGGGAAGAAGAGCCCGGGCGGGCACGCCGGACCGGTGGCGGCCGCAAGCGCGCCGACGAGACCGACCCTGGCCTGGCGGGCGCGCTGCGGGCGCTGGTGGACCCGGACTCCCGCGGCGACCCGCAGTCCCCGTTGCAGTGGACGACCAGGTCGCTGCGGACCCTGGCTGGCGAGCTGGGCAAGGCCGGGCGCAAGGTGGCGCCGATGACGGTGGGCCGGCTGCTTAAGGACCAGGGGTTCAGCCTGCAGTCGGGTGTGAAGACCCTGGAGGGGAGCCAGCACCCTGACCGGGACGGCCAGTTCCGCTACATCAACGCCCGGGTGCAAGACCACCAGGCCGCCGGGTGTCCGGTGATCAGCGTGGACGCGAAGAAGAAGGAGAAGATCGGCCAGTACAAGCAGCCCGGCCGGTCCTGGCGGCCCAAGGGCCAGCCGGAGAAGACGAACGTGCACGACTTCACTGACAAGGAACCGGGCAAGGTCACCCCGTACGGCGTGTACGACGTCGCAGCGAACTCCGGGTGGGTGGCGGTGGGCACCGACCACGACACGGCCCGGTTCGCCGTGCACACGATCCGTGCCTGGTGGCAGAAAGTGGGCCGCGAGGCCTACCCGCAGGCGTCACGGCTGCTGGTCACCGCCGACGGCGGGGGCTCCAGCGGCTACCGGACCCGGCTGTGGAAGACCGAGCTGGCCCGCTTCGCCGCCGAGACAGGACTGGAGGTCACGGTCTGCCACCTGCCGCCCGGGACCAGCAAGTGGAACAAAATCGAGCACCGGCTGTTCTCCCAGATCTCCCTGGCCTGGAAGGACCGGCCCCTGGTCAGCCACGAAGTCGTCGTGAACACCATCGCCGCGGTCACCACCCGCACCGGCCTGATTGTCACCGCGGAGCTGGACACCGGCGAATACGCCAAGGGCATCAAGATCACCGCCAAGCAGATCCAGGACCTGGAAAGGACCGGCATCTTGCACCGGCACGACTTTCACGGCGAGTGGAACTACTGCGTCAACCCGGGCACCTAACTGCGCGTGTTATTTCTGGACGCTCACTAACGTTAACGCGTGATCCTTTAGTTGTGGTTAGGCGCTGAGTGCTGGAGGTCGCTGTCGGGGGGCACCTCCGTGGCGGTGCTAGCGGGTGCGAGGGTTCCGGTACTGGGCCAGCACGTCGAGGCCCCGGTAGCGGCGGCCTTCGGTCCATTCGTCGTGCTGCTCGGCCAGGACGGCGCCGACGAGGCGGATCAGGGAGTTGCGGTCGGGGAAGATCCCGACGGCATCGGTGTGGCGGGCGATCGCTTCCATCAGTCACTCTGAAGCTCCTAGATCCGGGTGTTCTCATTGGCGGGCTCCCGTGATCTGAGCCAGGCGGTGAAGGACTCGATCCCATCGACGACCTCCTCGAAGCGCAGCGAATGGAACCGGTCGAACCCGTGCTGGCCGCCGGGCAGTTCTGCGTATACAACCGGATTGGAGGACGCGGCCCGCAGCTTCCTGGCGAATAGCCGGGCTGCCTCCACGGGTATGAGCGTGTCCCGATCGCCGTGCGCCAGGAAGAACGGCGGTGCGGCTGTTCCGTCATACGCCAGAGGTGGCGAAGGTGACTGCTCCGCGCCGCCGGGGTGGCCGTAGTAGCCGTGCAGGCAGATGGCGGCGGTGACCGAGGTGTCGGCCTGCTCAAAGCCGGGCTGGTAGACGGGATCGTTGGGGGTAAGGGCGGCAAGCGCGGCCAGTTGACCGCCCGATGAGCTGCCCGCGACGAATACCGCCGCCGGGTCGGCGCCGTACTCATGAGCGTGTTCCCGTGCCCATGCGATGACTTTCTTGACGTCGATCAGGTAGTCAGGGAACTGTGCAGCCGGTCGCAGCCGGTAGTTCGCGCTGATGCATACCCAGCCCTGGCTCGCGAGCCGGTAGAGAAGGGGCAGCGCGTCGCGGTTCTTCTTGCCCATGACCAGGAACCCGCCATGCAGGTGCACCAGCAGCGGGCCACCGGGCAGATGGGCGCGGTGGCGGTAGACATCGAGCAGGTTCTTGCGGCCCGCGTCGCCGTAACTGATGTTGGCCACCCGCTCGACGTCACGGCGCCGGAAGAAGAATGGGCCAAACAGGATACGGGCCAGCGGAAGATGGCGGCGCAGCCGAGCCGCCAGTCCCGTATCGAGGGCGGTGCGCCAGTCGGCTCCCAGGCCTTCCGCCAGGGCCTGGCTGACCGCCGGGCCTGCCCGCAGTCCCCGCCGGGCGACCACCATCAGGCCGGCCGTCGTAACAACAGCCAGGCCGAGCACCGTCCAGAAGCCGGGCGAATGAACGCCGATCTGGCCGATGCCCAGCCATGTCGACACGGCCAGAAAGGCGAAGGCGACGAACGGCAACTCGTTGAGCACGAAGCCAAAGAGAAAGCTCATGGCACCGAGGGCGAACGGCCTGCGCGGCGGCGCCAGGGCCAGCAACGTGCACCACGCGACTATGGCGGTGGTAATCACCGGGCACCAGCCGGCTCAGTTCTCGTGGGTTTGCGGCTGTCAGCTGTTGCGAAGTGCGGTCTTGTTTGCATATGGGTGCGGCTCCTTTGAAGTGACCTGATCATGCGGCGAGGGACAGGCTGTCTTGGTAGCGGGCGCGATGGTTGCGCTGGTGTTCTTGGTCGAGGTGGCAGGCCCAGTATTCGTCGAAGTCGCCGTTGGCGGTGAGGGCGCGGAGCTTGAGGACGGCTTCGGCGCCGTCCAGTCCCCATCGTGCGCCGGTGATGTCCATGCGGTCTTTGACGATGTAGCGGCAGGCGCCTTCGATGACTCCGGTCGCGATGGGCCAGCCGCTGGCCAGGGCGGTGGCGTAGTCCAGGTAGGGCGCTTTGGCGGTGAGGTAGCCGGCGCAGGCGCGCTCGGCCGGGGCGTAGCCGAAAGTGGTGGCGCGGCGGCGGATCCCGGCGGCGACCCGGGCGGCTTTGCCGTCCAGGATCTTGACAGCCTGGACGGCGGCCCGTTCCTCGGCGGCGGGGTCGCCGGTCTCGAAGAACGACCAGGCGGCCTTCCAGAGGTATTCCAGCACGTGGATGAAGTCGATCACGAGGGGCAGGGTGAGGCCGCGGCGGGCGGCTTCGGCCTTGATCGTGTCGATCTGCTGGTTGTTCCCGTCGACCAGGGCGATCCGGGTGCGGGCGTGTGCGGGGTCGCGCCGCTCGGCCTCGTCGAACCCGGCGGCGATGACGGCGGGGATGTCGTCGGTGACGCTGGCGGTCAGCCACTTCC
>JBOHCP010000529.1:0-4248 GCA_050698875.1 Streptosporangiaceae bacterium
CCAGCCACGCGAACCCGACGCGACATCCGGGTCATTGGCATGCCCGGACCCCGGGACAGGTGACCCCAAGATCATCTACACGGCTGTGGATAACACTCGCTGTCTTACTCGTGGAATCGGGTCAGAAGACCGGCACCTGCGCCGGCCAGGCCTGGCACCGCCCGACTGGCGGGCCGCCGCCGGACTTGCCATTGACCTGGCCGATGGTCACCGTAGGCAGCGCGTGGTCAGCATGGCCGCGCTGGGCCCCGGCTGGCTTATCGCCGAGCTGCTCAAGTTCGCCGGCCGGAAGACCAGCCTGCCGCCGTGGCTGCTCGGCGGTGCACTCGCCGCCGTCGGCGTGCTCTGGCTCCGCCCGGCCGAACGGCGCAAGAATCTCGGCGAGCAGCTCATGCCGATGCTCCAGGGGATATTCACTGTCTTCGAGGCCGCCGTGGCCCAGGAGCAGCGCGGCCTGGCCGGGCTGGGCGAAGTGATCCTGCCCGCGACGGCAACACCCACGCTAAGGCAGCAGGTTGCCATCATGCTGGCCCGCCAGCCGGAGCCCGTGCTTCCGCTGGACATCCAGCACCTGATCGCCGCGCACTTCCCGGCCGCGGCGCCAACGCTCAGGGAGATCCGCGGCGTCCTCGGCCACGGATCGGAATTTGTCCGGCCGGAGCGCGACCGGTGGCAGTTCGGACGTCTGACCGCACCTTGGCGACCGTGAGGCAGCCATTGACCGCCAACCTGCTGACACAACCCGCGGAGCACATCACCCACCAGGACGTCATGGATTTCTGCGACCAGCAAGTGGGCGAGACGACCGATCTCGATTACAAGCGAGAGATCCCGCGCGACCTCGCCAAGCACATCGCGGCCATGTCCAACCGCTACGGCGGACTGATCATCATCGGCGTCGAGGAAGATCCGGGAACCGGCCTGCCGAGCCAGTGCGATGGCGTGCCCAACGACGGCAAGCTCGTCGAGCGCGCAAACCAGTTCGCGGCCAACGTCCGGCCGCTGCCCAGCTGTGTCATCCGCACCACCGACGAGGTAAATGGCTAGGTCTTCCTGCTGGTGCGGGTCTACGAGGGCGGTGCCCCGCCGTACCGGCCGACCAGCGACCCAACGGTCTACCTGCGCACCGGCAACGTCACCACCCCGTTGCGGCAAGCCGACGCGGATATCGTCGGTTACCTCTACGCCAAGCGCGCCGAGGCCGAGGCGGTCCAGGCCCAGAACCTGAAGCGAGCCCAGGCGCGACTCGACGCCGTCGTCGCACGGCAGGCTGCTGAGGCAGCCCAGCAAGGCGAAGCGACGCTACCGCCTGCCAAGACACAGGAGCTGACGATCCAGAATCTCCGGCTGCTGACGGCCTACCTGCAGCCGTTCTATCCCCGCGACGAACTGGCGCAGCCCTGGCGGATCGAGAGCAAGCTGGCTGACCTGCGGCTGCCCGACGGCGCGAGCCACTACTTTCCCGAACGCCAGCTGCAGCCGGTCGCCGACGGCCTGCTGTGGGCGCAGGCAACAACCCAGTACCGGCTGTTCGCATGCCACCAGGTGTATGCCGACGGCCTGGTGCATGCCGCCGAGAACACGGACATGCCGGGTCAGGAGCGCGGTCAGGACCTGCACCTCGACCAGATTGCCCGGCTGCTTTACCTCGTCCTGCGCTTCAGCGGGCGGCTGTACGCCAGCCTCGGCTATAGCGGGCTGGTGCGGGGCGGGGTTCGGCTGGCGAACACGCAGGGACGCCGCGTGCAGCGGATCGTCATACCGACAAATCGCGCCTTCTACTTCCCCGCCGACATGCCGGTGACCATCGACCGCGAATACCACTGGCTGCTCGAAGCCGACACGCACCAACTCACCGACGGCGACTGGCTGCACGATTACTTTAAGCAGCGCATGCGCCGCATCTACTGGGACCTCGGCTATAGCGATGTCCGCGACGAGGTTCTGGAATACGTGGTCAGAGGGCTCAGCGCCAGCTGACTGGCGACTCTCTCGCCTTCGGCATTGAACGGCCGCACCACATCGCGCCGCCACCCGCCCGCGAAATCACGGCAGCGCAGTCCACACGCTGCATCGGACGGTCGCATCCAACACCGGCAGGCGGCTCACTCACCGTCTTGATCCACTGACATTGCCTGGCCGCTGACCCTTGTCGATGATCTTGCAACCTGCACGCTGGTCCGGCTCATGCAATTATCGACGCCCGGCCGACCTTCGACTTCACACCGAGCCATCAAGATGATCAAGGCGGCCGGACGGGGCTGCTGTCGGGCGGTGCTCCGGCGAGCTTCTACTTGGGCGGCAGCGAGCGCGCGTACCCAGCGCCGATCTCGACACAGGGGGCTAGCTGGTCGTCGGCGCGCAGATCGTCGGAGCTGACACGCAACCAGCCGTGCATGTCCCGGCCGCGCATGTTCACAAGCGTGGCCTTCGTCGTCGCCGGGAGAGTGTCTGACTGCGCGGGGTCGACGCGGACCATGGCGCCGCCCTCGCCGCTGGCGGCGATGGCCATGTTGCCCCGGATTAGGAAGGCAAGGCCGCCGAACATTCTCTTCTCGGTCAGCTCGGGATTGCTCCCGATGACCTGCCGGATGCGGTCCGCGAGCCCCTCGTCGTAGGCCATGGCGGCGATCGTACAGAGCGCTGCGGAGCGGCCACGGATCCCGTGTAGCGCACATCCGACAGCAGTTCCGTTCGGCAGCGAGTTCGGCGTCCACGGCGTCTACGACTTTGCTGCTTTCCGTTTTACCTGGTCAGCCTCGTACCCTGCCGCCCTTGCCGCTGTTATAGATCTTGCTTCCGCTGCCCTTGACCCTGCTGTCGCGCATCCTGATCTTGCTCGCCTGCCCATCAGACCAATGCACTAGCGAGCGAGCGCGGTCAGTCAAGATCGTCGGAGGTGACGTGGTGGCCGTGATGGCGACGGTCGCCAAGGGCTACGACCTGGATTACGCGTGGCGCGCGGTCGGCCAGGCCTACCGCGGCGGGGGGTACTATCTCGCGGCCGCGGAGGCTGGGGAGCCGCCGGGGACCTGGTGGGGGTCGGCTGCTGAGCGCCTCGGACTGGCGGCCGGCCAGCAGGTGGGGAGGGAGCCGTACAACCTGCTGTTCGGGGAACGGAAGGGTCCGGACGGGCAGAAGCTGGGCAGGGCTCCGGCAAATGCCGGGAAGGCCGTCGCCATATATAAAGGCCTGCTGGCGGCTGAGCCCGGCGCGGACGATCACCGCAGGGCGGAACTGCGGATCATGGCGCAGCGGCAGGCCCGGCAGTCACCGTTGTACTTTGACCTGACGACGTCGTGGTCTAAGGACATCTCGATCTTCCATGCCAGCCTCGGCGCCGCCGTGCAGCGAGCACGCCACCAGAACGACAAGCGGGACGAGGCTTTGGCCGCCGGCCAGCTGGCCGAGGTTGATGCGATCTTGCGTGACGCGAACGACGCAGCGCTTGCGTATCTGCAGCGCGAAGCCGGGTACGTGCGCACCGGAAGCCACGTCACGCGATTGGACGGCCGGGAGTCGGGCCAATTCCGGGAGGCGGACCTGGCTGTTGCGTCGTGGTATCAGCACACCTCGCGTGACGGGGACATGCAGTTGCATCATCACAACCAGATCGCGCATGTCGCGTTCACGCGGCATGACGGCAAGTGGCGCGCGCCGGACTCGACCGCTTACTACGAGCACGCGCGCGCGGCGGGTCAGATCGCGTCCGTGCACGCAGAGACCGCGCTGACGCGCCGGTTCGGGCTGGAGTGGTTGCCACGGCCCGACGCCATGGGGTACGGCATCGACGGCATCAGCGCCGATCTGATGAACGTGTTCAGCCATCGCCGGGATGTCATCAGCGAGAAGGTCGCCGGAGAACTGGTACCCGCGTTCCAGGCGGAGTATGGCCGAGCGCCGAACCAGCGGGAGCTGGCGTCGCTGATGGACAAGGCGAACCTGCGCACCCGCAAGGGTAAAGACGGCGTGACCGACTGGGACGTGGCCACGCGGGGCTGGCAGGCGAAGGCAGCGCGCAAAGCCGGCGTGGACCTTGCGTCGTTGTACCGGCGCGTGTCGCGTCTCGGCAGCAACGGTTGCGCGCCGCGTGACGCAGGCCAGGAACTGACGCAAGACGAGGTCACCCGCGCAACGCAGAAGGCGCTGGAGCGATGCGCCCGCGAGGGATCGACGTGGACGCGCGCGGATCTGATCGCCAACCTGGGCCGGCAGCTACCCCGGCGAGCGGGTGACCCGGCCCGGCAA
>JBOHCP010000530.1:0-4235 GCA_050698875.1 Streptosporangiaceae bacterium
ATCAGCAGCAGGCGCTGGCGCCGAGCCCTGCTGCCCTTGCTGGCTCGTGCCGCGCCAGGCCAGCAGTCCGGATCAGGAACGCCGCATACGTGTCCGGTGCCCGGTCCGATCGGCCGGGAAGCGGTCGGGCGTCCCGGCGAGTGTCGTGAGCCTGCGCGTCGCGTCGTTGCACTCGGCGACGATCTGGCCAATACGGCTGGCTATCCGGCGAATGACCTGGCCCTGCTGACTGTCCTGTTCATGCCTCCAGGCTCGCTCCGAGGCCCGGCCAGCGACAGTGGCAGTAATGCCACGATGACTCAATATCCTGCCAACGCTGAGGCATGATAGAGGCATGCTCAAAGACGTTGCCGCCGTGGTGGTCGACCGCTTCAGTCCGTTCGAGCTCGGCCTCGTCTGCGAGGTGTTCGGCTACGACCGCACCGACGAAGGCCTGCCTGCGCATGACTTCGCCGTGGTGGCCGCCGAGCCTGGCAGGCTCCGGTCGGAGGTCGGCTTCAGCCTGGAGACCGGCTACGGGCTGGACCGGCTGAACACGGCCGACCTTGTCGTCGTGCTGCCCGCCGCCGACGACCGCTGCGACCGCGTGGCCTGGCCGGAGCCGATGCTGACCGCGTTGCGGACCGCGGTGGACCGCGGCGCGCGGGTGCTGAGCGTGTGCACGGGCGCGTTCGCAATCGGCGCCGCCGGGCTGCTGGACGGCCGCTCCTGCACGACTCACTGGCGGCACGCTGCCACGCTCGCGCGGATGTACCCGGCAGCCAAGGTCGACCCCGCTGTCCTGTACGTCGACGATGACCCGATCATCACCAGCGCCGGGACGGCCTCGGGCATCGACGCCTGCCTCTATCTGGTGCGCAAGGAGCAGGGCAGCCGGGTCGCCAACGCGATTGCGCGCCGCATGGTCGTGCCGCCGCATCGCGACGGGGGCCAGGCCCAGTACATCGACCGTCCGGTCGCCGAGCCGGCCTGCGACACGCTGGGCGAGGTCATCGAGTGGCTGCAGCGCAACCTGGACCGCCCGGTGACCGTCGAGCAGCTCGCCCACCTGGCGGCCATGTCGCCGCGAACCTTTGCGCGGCGTTTCCGCCAGGAGACTGGCACCACGCCTCAGCGCTGGCTGACCGGGCAGCGGGTGTTGCTCGCCCAGCAGCTGCTCGAGGACACCGACGGGACGGTCGAGGTGATCGCGGACCGCGCCGGGTTCGGGACTGCGGCTACCTTCCGCCATCACTTCCGCGCCCGCCGCGCCACCACGCCGGACGCCTACCGCCGCACGTTCCGCGGCTCGCCGCCTGAGGAGACGGCGTCGGCGCGCTAGCCCCGGGCGGGGCGCCGGCGGTACACGAAGAACACCCGGTCCGACTGGTCGCTGACCGGGCTGCCGTCCAGGCTTTCCTCGTCAAGCAGCTCGAACCGCCCGGCGAGCGCGGCGCGGATCTGCGCCACCGGCACGCCGAGCTCATAGATCCGCTCGTGATGCAGCTGGTAGATGTCGTCGACCTGGTGCGCGAAGATCCTGGTCTCCCACAGCGACAGCCCGTCACGGGCCGGCTTCACCGTCATCACGACAACGTTGCCGTCGAACTCGTCGAGGTACGGGGGCGCGTCGGAGAGCCGCCGGAGCCGACCCGTCGTGTTCACGTCGAAGATGAACATCCCCCCGTCGGACAGGTGCTCGTGGGCGCACCGGAACACGGCGAGCCAGCCGTCCACCGTCACAATGTGATTCAGCGTGTCGAACATGCAGATCACCACGTCGAACCGGTACGGCAGGGTGACGGCCGTCATGTCTGCCTGCAGCAGCCGCGCGCCAGGGACGGCGCGCGCCGCCACCGAGAGCATCTCCGGCGACCGGTCGATCCCGGTGACCGAGTAATCCCTGATCAGCCCGGACAGGAGTGCGCCGGTGCCACAGCCAAGCTCTAACACGGTCCGGGCGCCGGGGCGGTGCCTGCTGATGTAGGTACGGATCCGGTCGATCTCCGGGTCCCTGTCGCCCATGATCCGGTCGTAGAACCGCGCGAATCTCGCGTAGTCAGGAACCGGCTCGTGATGTCGCATCTGCGCCGCCTGACCTCAGCCCGCCAGGCCGGATGACAGGGCCCGATCGATGTCGGCGACGAGATCGGCCGCGGGCTCGATGCCGACCGACAGCCGGATCAGCGCTGGCGGCGCAGACTCGCCCGGCCACCTTCCGCGGCGTTCCCAGGTGGACTCGACCCCGCCGAAGCTGGCAGCCGGGACGATCAGGGTCGCGGCCGCCACGACGGCGTCTGCGTCCGCGGCGGTGCCGTCCACCTCGAATGACAGCAGCGGCCCGAACCCGCGCGGCATCTGAGCGCGGGCGAGCGCGAGCGTCTCCGCGCGCACGCCCGGGTAGTGCACCGCGGCCACCCGCGGATGCGCGGCCAGGTGCGCGGCGATGGCCAGGGCAGTGGCGGACTGGCGCTCGACCCGCAGCGGCAGCGTCTTGAGGCCGCGCAGTGCCAGCCACGCCTCCATCGGGCCGAGCACACCGCCGCCGAGCGTGCGCCAGCCGCGCAGTTCGTCGGCAAGGACGGAATCGCGGGTCAGTACCACGCCGGCCAGGACGTCAGAATGACCGGACGCGGACTTGGTGAGCGAGCACAGCGACGCGAGCGCGCCGAGTTCCAGCGGCTGCTGCAGCAGTCCGGTGGCCACCGTGTTGTCGACCACCATGGGGGCGTCCGCCGCAGCGGCGAGCCGGGCGAGCGTGGCAAGGTCGGCAACCCGCAGCAGCGGATTCGTCGGCGACTCCGCCCACAGCACGGCGCGGCCCGCGCCAAGCTCGTGCTCGATCACCGCGACGTCGTCCTGGTCGACGAAGACCGGGACGGCGCCGTGCGGCTGCAGTTGCTCGGCCAGCGCCCTGGCGTTGTAGTACCCGTCCCGCGGCAGCAGGATCCGATCGCGGTCGCGGGCTAGCGCGAGCATCAGCGCCATCGATGCGGCCTGGCCGGACGCGAACACGACGGCGCGGGCGCTCTCGATGGCGCCGAGCGCGTCCTCAAGCGCCGCCCACGTCGGGTTGCCGCCTCGCCCGTAGTCTGCGTCGCCGGGTGAACCCTGCGAGGCGAGGATCGTGGCCAGTACGGGCGGCTGCACCACCGGCTCGCCGGGCTGGCGCTTCGAGCCGGCATGCGCGAGCATGGCGTCCGCGGACACGGCACGGTCGGTCACTCTGCACTGCTCCGTTCTGAAGATCAAGGTCCAGGAGGGGAACGCCGGTTGTCCGCATCGCGGACACCTGTTCCACCGCGCCACCGGTCACGATAATCTCGCCCGGTACCCGGAACTGTCATGAGTTCGCGACAGCTGTGACATTTTCCGACCCGCAGAAACCCGTCGCGAGGCCGCGCAGCGCCTGGTCCAGGTAGACGGTCAGGTCAGCGTCCGCCCGGTCGACCCAGCGGTCATACGCCGCCCGGCAGACCGCGAGGGTGGCCCGGCCGATGGCGAGCGGATACAGCGCGTCTGACGGCTCGCGGAGCCTGGCGGCGGCGAACTCCGACACCGCGCGTTCCCATGCGTCGTAGTGATGCGCCGCGCTGGCCTGCAGCGCCGGCACGGAACTGATCAGGCTCATCCGGGTGCGCAGTTCTGGCACGTCCTCGGCCCGGTAGCGGTTGACGCCCACCACCGCCAGCCGGATCGCGTCCAGCAGCGGGATGTCAGGCGGAACCGCGGCGAACGCAGCGCGCAGCGACCGGACCTCGCCGTCGAAGGCGTGCCACAGGACGGCGGCCTTGGAATCGAAGTAGCGGAAGAACGTTCGCTTGCTCACCCCAGCGGCCGCGGCGATCCGCTCCACCGTGGTGTCCTCAAACCCGTCCCGGCTAAACAGCCGCAGGGAGATCAGCTCGAGTTCGCGTGCGCTGGTGCCCGGCGGGCGGCCGCGCCGGGCGGCCCCGGTCGTCTGTTCAGTGACCGGCACCTGACCGCCGTCCGGCTCGCGGTCGGCCGGCTGGGTGCGCCCGCCCGTTCCCATCATTGTCTTGATTGTGTCATCCGGTGACGATTAGCCTAAGTATATTCGTCACCCGGTGCCGAAAGTAGGGAGCCACGACATGCCAGACAGCGCCACCGAGCTGCTCGACCGGCCGGCCGAGGAAGCGGCGGACCCCGAGACGGTAGCCAAGACAAAGGACGTGATCGCCGCGGACCTGCTCGTCGAGGAGATCTCTATCGACGGCATGTGCGGGGTCTATTGA
>JBOHCP010000531.1:0-4221 GCA_050698875.1 Streptosporangiaceae bacterium
GCCTCGTGCCGGGCCGACCGCAGCGGCGTCACGTCCGCCAGCTCCTCGCGATCCGCCGCGTGCCTGCCGAGAGCCGCGTCTTGCGCGGCCGCATCAGCGAGCGCGAGGCCGCGCTCGGCCAGCTTGTCGCGGATGTCGGCCACCGACGCCGGACCGACGCCGTCGATGGCCAGCAGTTGCTGCGCGGTGCGCCTGGTCAGGTCGCCGAGCGTCTGGACGCCGTCTCTGCGCAGGCTGCTCCACGCCCGGCTGCTGAGGTTGAGCACGTCGATGGGCAGCGCCTCGTCGGTCGGCCCGTTGTCATGCCCGACCCCGGTCCCGGCCGGCGCCGCCGGGGCCGGCTCGGAGGCGGCCAGCATGGCCGCCAGGTTGTCGGCGAAGATGCCGATCAGCTTGCCGCCGACCTCGGTTATGACGCCACGGCCGAACTGCGCGGGCTTGCCGGTCACGTTCAAGGTCGTGTGCACCCTGACCCTGGTGCCATCCCCGTCGGCGGTCAGCTCGGAGCGCACCGAAGCGGCCGCCGTGCCGGCGCCGCGAGTTTCCTTGCCTGACGCGTCGAGCACGACGACGTGCGCTGCCTCGTCTCTTTCAGTGAACTTGGCGGTGCCGGCGTAGGTCATCTGGATAGGCCCTACCTTGACCTTGATCCGGCCCGAGATGGTGTCACCGTCGACCGAGTCGAGGGTGGCGCCCGGCATGCAGGGCGCCACCCGCTCGACGTCCAGGAGCACATCCCACGCTCGCTCCACCGAGACCGGGACCGAGAATGAGTGCTCGAGCTCCATGTATCAGACTCCTGCCGCTGCCTCCAGAGCACGCCCGGTCAGCACCCGCGCGAGATGACGCCGGTAATCGGGCGCCCCGTGCAGGTCCGCAGGCGGCTGCGTCCCGTCGGCCGCGCTGGCGGCTGCTGCCTGCAGCGCCTCGGAGCTGGCCGGCGCCCCGGCCGCGGCCGCCTCGACGGTGACCGCCCTGATCGGCACCGAGCCCATATTGGTCAGCCCGACCCTTGCCTCGGCCACGTGGCCGTTGGAGCGCCGCACCAGGGCCGCGACGCCGACAATGGCCCACGCCTGCGCGGTCCGGTGGAACTTCTCATAACGATAGCCCCATGCGCCGCCAAGCTTGGGCACCCGTACGCCGGTGAGTATTTCGCCGGGATCCAGCGCCGTGGTCAGGTAGTCGACGAAGAAGTCCCTTGCCGCGATCTCGCGGTCACCGGACGAGCCGTGCGCGATCAGCGTCGCATCCAGCGCCAGGGCTACCGCAGGCAGGTCACCCGCCGGATCGGCGTGCGCAAGCGAACCACCGAGCGTCCCCCGGTGCCGCACCGCGGGGTCGGCCACCGTCGCCGCCGCCTCGGCCAGCAAGCCGCAGTGCCGCGCCACGAGCGGATCGTGCACAAGCTGATAGTGCGTGGTCCTGGCGCCGATGAGCAGGTCGTCCCCGGCGTCAGTCACGCCGACGAGGTCGTCCAGGCCACCCACGTCGACGAGCAGGTCGGGATAGGCGAGCCGCAGCCGCAGCAGCGGCAGCAGGCTCTGGCCGCCCGCGATGACCTTGGCGTCGTCACCGCCGCTCGCCAGCGCGGCCACCGCCTCGCCGATCGAGGACGGCCGAACATAGTCGAACTTCGCCGGGATCATGCTGCGCCTCCGCTTCCCGTCGCGGCCTGAATCGCCCGCCAGACCCGTTCCGGCGTGCAGGGCATGGTGATGTCGCTGATGCCGAACGGCCGCAGCGCGTCGACGATCGCGTTCACCACCGCCGGGGTCGACGCGATCGTGCCCGCCTCGCCGACACCCTTGACACCGAGGCGGTTGCTGGCCGGTGACGCCGTCCGCGCGGTCGTGTAGGACGGCAGGTCGGGAGCCGACGGCACCAGGTAGTCGGCGAGCGTGGCGGTGACCAGGTTGCCCGCCTCGTCGTACACCCCTTCCTCATACAGCGCCTGGGCGATGCCTTGCGCGATGCCGCCGTGCACCTGGCCCTCGACGATGAGCGGGTTGACCACCACCCCGACATCGTCGACGGCGACGTAGGAGCGGATTGTGACGAATCCGGTCTCGGTGTCCACCTCGGTCGCGCACAGATGGGTGCCGTGCGGGAAGGAGAAATTCTCCGGGTCGTAGGTGTAGTCGGAGTCCAGCGACGGCTCGACCCCCTCCGGCAGGGCATGCGCGGCGAACGTAGCCAGCGCGATCTCCTGGATCGTCTTGGCCGCGTCGGGGTCGCCGCGGACCGAGAAGCGGCCCGGCGACCACTCCAGGTCGTCCGCGGACGCCTCGAGCATGGCGGCGGCGATCACCTTGGCCTTGGCGACCACCTTGTCACACGCCCCGACCAGGGCCATGCCGCCGACCGCCAGCGACCGCGAGCCGTAGGTGTCCATGCCCCTGGGCGAGACCTGGGTGTCGCCGTGCAGCACCCGGATGTCCTCAAACGGCACGCCGAGCTGATCGGCGACGATCTGGCTCCAGGCCGTCTCGTGTCCCTGGCCGTGCGCGCTCGAGCCGGTGACGACCTCTACCTTGCCGGTCGGGAGCATCCGGATCGACGCGCTCTCCCAGCCGCCCGCGCCGTAAGACAGCGAGCCGAGCACCCGCGACGGCGCCAGCCCGCACATCTCGGTAAAGGTAGAGATGCCGATGCCCAGCCGCACCTTGTCGCCACGGGCGTTGCGGTCTGCCTGCTCGCGGCGCAGCACGTCGTAGCCGAACAACTCCTTGGCCTTCGCGGTCGCCGCCTCGTAGTTGCCCGAGTCGTAGGTCAGGCCCGCGATCGTGGTGTACGGGAACTCCTCGTGCTTGATCCAGTTGCGCTCCCTGAGCTCCAGCGGCTCGATGCCGAGCTCGGCCGCCAGCTCGTCCATGATCCGCTCGATCCCGAACGTCGCCTCCGGCCGGCCGGCGCCACGGTAGGCGTCGGTCGGCATCTTCGTGGTGAAGACGCCGGTGCAGCGGAACGCGTACGCGTCCATCTTGTAGATCGCCGGGAACATGAACGCCCCGAGCAGGGGCACGCCCGGCGTCACGAGCATGAGGTAGGCGCCCATATCGGCGAGCAGGTCGACATCGAGCCCGCGGACCCTGCCGTCGCGGTCGGCGGCGATCCTGATCCGCTGCCACTGGTCCCGGCCGTGATGCACGGTTAGGTTGCCCTCGGTCCGGGATTCGGTCCACTTTACCGGTTTGCGGACCCGGCGGCCGACCAGGACGGCGAGGACTTCTTCCGCGGTCACCTGCAGCTTGGAACCGAACCCGCCGCCGACGTCGGGCGCGATGACCCGGACGTTCTGCTCAGGGATCGCGAAGAACGCCGACAGCGCGAACCGCAGCACGTGCGGGATCTGGGTAGCCGACCACAGCGTCACCTCGTCGCCGATCCACTGGGCGACAACCGACCGGGGCTCCATGGCGCACGGGATGAGCCGCTGCTGGCGGTACGTGCGTTCCAGCACCACAGGCGCGCCGGAAAAGGCGGCCCCGATGTCGCCGTTGGCGAAGACCCACTCGTAGCTCTTGTTGCCCGCCTCGTGCACCTTCGGTGCATCCGCCGTCAGCGCGGTGCGCATGTCAAGCACCGGTGGCAGGGGGTCATAGTCGACGTCGATCGCCGCGACCGCGTCCGCCGCGACGTACCTGTCCCGCGCTACCACGACCGCCACCGCCTCGCCGACGTATCGCACCTCGTCCACGGCCATCGGCGGGTGGGCCGGGATCACGATGTCTTCGGTGACCGGCCAGGCGCACGGCAGGCTGCCCTGCTCGGCAGCGAAGTCGGCACCGGAGAACACCGCGATCACGCCAGGCATGCCGCGCGCGGCGCTGACGTCAACCCGGCGGATCTTGGCGTGCGCCAACGGGCTGCGCGCGAACGCCATGTGCAGCATTCCGGGCAGCTTGATGTTGTCGGTCCAGTTGGTCTGCCCGGTGAGGAGCCGGGCGTCTTCCTTGCGCAGCCTGGCCCGGCCGAGCTCGGCGGCCGGAGCCTCCTGTGTCGCCGTCATGCGCTCACTCCTGCCTGCGCGGCGCGCCGGACGGCGCGCACGATGTTCTCATAGCCCGTGCAGCGGCACAGGTTCCCCTCGAGGCCCGCCCTGATCTCCGCGTCGGTCGGATGCGGATTGTCACGCAGCAGATCCGCGGCCGCCATGATCATTCCGGGCGTGCAATACCCGCACTGGAGCGCGTGCTCAGCGTGGAAGGCACGCTGCAC
>JBOHCP010000532.1:0-4211 GCA_050698875.1 Streptosporangiaceae bacterium
GCGCTGGCCGGGTGGCCGCCCGCCTCCCGGCACGCAGCCGCGCCTCGCGCGAGGCGGTCGAACCGCCGAGAAGCGGGGCCGCGTAGCCGCTCGTCGCGGCCGGCCTGGCGAGCATGAGGCGACCGCCGATCGCGCCTGCTGCCGCTGTGGGCCCTGCCGCCACGCCCGCGGCGACCGCCGCGATGGTCACCAGCGCTCCCGCAGCGCCAAGGGTCAGCAGGGCGGGCCGGCCGGTCCCGCGAAACGGGGCTGCCGCGGACGAGCGCTCCGGTGCGGAGAGGGCATCCTGGTGAGAGCGGGAACGGGGGCGCACGATGAGCCTTCTGGGTCTGGCGCGCGGGTCAGGGCGACGCGTGCACGGGCTGACCATGACGAGCCTGGGTGCACTGTTTACCCGATAGACACGCCGCTTACAGCCGTTTTATGCATGAAATAGTATGATCTAGATCACGCTGACTGGCCGGGAGGAGGCGCGCGTGGCATCTCGGCCCAGCGCCATCGAGGCGCTCGCCGCTGCGCCGGCGGCGGCCGCGCTCGTGCTTGACTTCGACGGCGTGCTGGCGCCGATCATCGAGGATCCCGAGGCCAGCGCGATACCGGAGCCGACCGCGGCGAGTCTGGCCAGCCTCGCCGCGTCGCTGGGCCTGGTCGCGGTGATCTCCGGCCGGCCTGCCGGCTTCCTGGCCGACCGGGTCCGCGTACCCGGCATTGACCTGCTCGGCTCGTACGGCATGGAGCGACTCAGCGGCGGCCGGCCGCACCTCGATCCGGCGGTGCGGGGCTGGCTCGGCGCGGTCGCTGCCGCTGGCCAGCTGCTGGCCGAGGAGCTGCAGGGCGTGCCGGGGATCCGGATCGAGGCCAAGCCGGCCTCGATAGCGGTGCACTGGCGGCAGGCACCGGACCAGGTTGCCGCCGCGAACCTCGTGCGCGGCAGCACCGGCCGCGCCGCCGCCCAGACGGGCCTGCGGCTGACGCCGGGCAAGCTGGTCGAGGAACTACGGCCGCCCGTCGACATCGACAAGGGATCGGCAGTCGCCGCGCTGATCTCGGCTGCCCGGCCCGGGGCTGTCGCGTACGCCGGCGACGATCTCGGCGACATCCCCGCGCTGCGCGTGGTTCGGGAGGCCGGCGGCTACACGCTGGTCGTCGATCACGGCGCCGAGACCCACCCGCGACTGCTGACGGTTGCAGACGAGGTCTTCCCCGGCACGCCAGGCTTTGCCGACTGGCTCGCGGCGCTCGCCGCGGCCGCCGGCGCTGCCGCTCAGCGAGAATGACCAGCGCGCTCGGCGCGCAGCTGGCGGCGCAGCAGCTTTCCGGTGGGCAGCCGGGGCAGCTCGGCCACGAACTCGACCGACCGCGGGCACTTGAAGGTCGCCAGCACGGTCAGGCAGTGCTCGATCAACTCGGCCGCGAGGTCCGGCGACCCCGTTCCCGGCCCTGTGGGCTGGACGATTGCCAGCACGGCTGTCCCATCTCCGGATCCGGCACGCCGATCACCGCGACATCGTCGACCGCTGGATGGCTGATCAGCGCTTCCTCGATCTCCGCCGGGTAGATGTTCACGCCGCCGGAAATGATCAGGTCGGTGCGCCGGTCGCTGAGGTACAGGAACCCCTCGTCATCGACGTGACCGATGTCGCCGAGGGTGGACCAGCCGCGGTCGTCTAGCGCGCTCGCGGTCTTGGCCGGATCGTTGTGATACGCGAACGGCTGGCCCTCGAAGTAGATGAGCCCGTCCTGCCCGGCCGGCAGCTCCGCGCCGTCGTCCCCGACAATGTGCACCGCGCCGCCGAGGGCCCGGCCCACCGAGCCGGGATGTGCCAGCCAGTCAGCCGAGTCGATGATCGTGATGCCGTTCGCCTCGCTGCCCGCGTAGTACTCCACCAGGCACGGACCGAGCCAGTCGATCATCTGCCGCTTGACGTTCGCCGGGCACGGCGCCGCCGCGTGCACGACCGTCCGCAGGCTGGACACGTCGAAGGCGAGTCGCTGCTCGTCGGGCAGCCTCAGCATGCGGACGAAGTGCGTCGGCACGAACTGGACGTGGGTGACCCGGTGCGCCTCGATCGCGGCCGGGCGAGCCGAACGGCGGGAACGCGTGGTTCGGCTTGATGCCCTTGGGCCGGCCGGTGGTGCCGGAGGAGTAGAAGAAGACCGCGCCGTCGACCTCGTCGCCGATCGGGTCGGCGGACTGCGCCGCGATCAGGGCGGCCATGGGCGCGGTCTCGGCCGAGGCGAACAGCACGCGCGCGCCGCACTCACGAACGATGTAGCGCGCCTCCTCGGCGGTCAGGTGCCAGTTGACCGGCGTCCAGTAGGTGCCGCGGCGCTGCGCGCCCCACGCAACCTCGAAGTACTCAGGCTGGTTGGTCAGCAGCAGCGCGACGTGGTCGCCGGCCTGCACGCCCAGGCCCGCCAGCAGCCGCGACACCAGGCGGCTGCGGCGGTCAAGCTCGCCAAAGGTCAGCACGCGGCCGCCGTCAGCGGTCACGACCGCCGGCTTACCCGGTGCCGCGGCCGCGATCTCCGACAGGTGCACGGTCGGTCAGAGCAGCTCGAGGATGGTGGCGTTGGCCTGGCCGCCGCCCTCGCACATGGTCTGCAGCCCGTAGCGGGTGCCGGTCGCCCGCATGTGATGAACGAGCGTGGCCATGATCCGGGCGCCGCTGCCGCCGAGCGGGTGACCGAGCGCGATCGCGCCGCCGTTAGGGTTCAGCCGCGCCGGGTTCGCCCCCGTCTCGGCCAGCCAGGCGAGCGGCACCGGAGCGAACGCCTCGTTGACCTCAAACACGCCGATGTCGTCGATGGCCAGCCCGCTGCGCTTGAGCGCGAGGGCGGTAGCCGGGATCGGGCCGGTGAGCATGATCACCGGGTCGTCGCCGGTGACCACCGCGGTGTGGATCCTCGCCAGCGGCGTCAGGCCCAGCTCGGCCGCCTTCTCGGTGGTGGTGATCAGCAGCGCGGCGGCGCCGTCGGAAATCTGCGAGCTGTTGCCCGCCGTGATCGTGCCGCCCTCGGCCTTGAATGCGGGCTTCAAGGCACCGAGGGCTTCGAGCGTGCTGCCCCACCCGTTGCGCTTGCCCACCGGTGTCCTGACCGCCTTGACGATGACAGCGTCCCGCATGTGACCCCTCCTCAGTGACCGCCGGTCCCGCCCGGCCGTCCGGTAACGGTGGTTCAGCGTAGTTAACTACGATAGCTAACTCATCGCGCTGGGCCGAGGGAGAGCGGCGGCCGCTACCTGCCCTGGGCTTGCCCGCAGCCGGCAACAGGCCGCGGGCTAGACCGGTATGGCGGCGCCGTTGACCAGGCCCGCGTCGGGGCTGGCGAGGTAGACGTAGCTGCGCGCGATGTCGGGCACCTTCGGCCAGGCCTGGTGATTGGCAGCAGGCATCGCCGCGCGGTTCGCCGGGGTATCGATGATGCTCGGCACCACGCAATTCACCGTGATCCCGGTTTCGCGCACCTCATCGGCGGCCATGGCGACCAGGTGCAGCACGCCAAGCTTGCTCACCGAGTAGGCGAAGCCCGCGCCCGCGCTGACGACGCCGGCGCGGCTCGCGGTGTGCACGATCCGCCCTTGCCCGGCGGCCTGCATGACCCGCAGGGCATGGCCGGTGATGATCGCCGCGGACACCAGGTTCAGCTGGAGCTGGGCGGTCAGCTCGGCGGGATCGAGCTCGGCCACCGGCCGCCTGGGCGCGTACCCGCCGATCGTGTTGAGTACCGCCCACGGCGCGGGCCCGGCGTCGAACAGGGCGGCAACTGCGCTGTCGTCGAGCACGTCGACGACCTGGTGACTGACCCCGGCGAGCCGGCGCTCGGCTGCCGGAGTCACCCGATCGGCGCCAAGCACCTTGGCACCGGCGTCAGCGAACGCGGCGGCCACGCCGGCCCCCAGGGCACCGGTCGCCCCGAACACCACCACGCTGCGGCCTGATAGCCCGCCATCGACCACGTTCCCCTCCAATTCCCGCGGCGTCACGCCACGGCAAGCGATGCAACCAGGTAGGCCACGCCGAACGGGTCGTCGTCGTACCGGACCACGCAGGACGGCCGGCTCCCGGTCATCGCGCCGGCCAGCACCTGCCAGGCCGGGCGGCCGGTGGCCAGCAGTTCCGCGGCCAGTGCGCCGTCGAGCGCCAGCAGCGCCTGCATGTCGCCGGTCCGGATAGCGCGGCCGACCTCGGCGTCGAACGGCTCGGCCC
>JBOHCP010000533.1:0-4193 GCA_050698875.1 Streptosporangiaceae bacterium
GACGCGCAGCGCCCGGGCTGAGCGTCTCATCCGGACGGCCGGCCTTCCCGGTCAGATGCCTGCGCGGCGCGGCTTCGGACCTTGCTGCCGGCGAACGACCTGCAGTCGGCGGCTTCCCGGCAGGCGTGAGCAGGCCGGCCCGCCACATGCCCGGCCCGCCCGAAGTCCGCGCCGGTCTCGCCTGGCGGGCAGCCGGGCTCGGTTGCGTGGCCGTGCACAAGCCGGATGGCGTGCTTTGCCGGATGGTGCCGGCGGGCCGCTGGTCAGCGGTCTGGCGCCTGCGCGAGCGTGCTGGTGATGATCGATGCCTGGATGGCCGCCAGGTGCAGGTCGGTGTCGTTGAGCCACATGCCGGCCAGTTCGAGAGCCGCGATTACCACCCCCTTGGCGAAGCTGATCTCGGAGAAGGCGAACCGCTTGCTGAGGGCGTCGTGGTAGGCGGCCTGCCAGGCCGGGTTGCCCCACATGTGG
Organism: Streptosporangiaceae bacterium; assembly: GCA_050698875.1. Taxonomy (GTDB): domain Bacteria; phylum Actinomycetota; class Actinomycetes; order Streptosporangiales; family Streptosporangiaceae; genus JAJYUU01. Next base: position 472 of record JBOHCP010000533.1, read on the forward strand.
ACGTAGAAGACCGCTGCCACGTTCTCGGGATGGTCGATGGTGTGGAAGGGGCTGTTCGGGTTCCAGGTTTCCCAGTCGACGATCACGATGCGGCCAGCCGGCTGCACGATGAGGTTCCTGGGGTAGAAGTCGCCGTTGTTCACGATCACGGGCGTCTGCTGGCGGTGGGCCAGCAGCTGCCCGGCTCTGGCGCAGTCCTGGCGGGAGAGCAGCCCGGCCCTGGTGAGCTTGCGGGCGATGCGTGCCGACCGGATGCGGGCCGCCGCGTGGTCGAAGACCAGGCCGCCGATCTGCGACAGCACCGGATCTCCGGTCACGCACGCGGTGTCAATGCAGGCCAGGTCCTCCAGGATCGCCGCGATGCCGGCGGCCAGCGTGGTGGAGAGCAGGGCGCCGCCGTCGGCTTCGCTCCAGCGTGCGGCGAGGTAGTCACCGTAGTAGCGGGGCAGGACAAGCAGCCGGCGGCGAGGGTCGATGGTGATCGCGGCCGGAAGCAGGAGCGTGGTGAACCGGTCGTTGCAGGCAGGCGCCAGGGAGGCCAGGACCCGGTACATCGCGATCTCGCCAGGCCCTGCGCCCCGCTTGGTGTACATCCGCCGGGCCACGGGCCGGATGCTACTCGCCGCCTGGCGGATCGGCGGCGGAGCGCGGCGGCCGGCCGGAGCATCACCGGGCCCCGCTGGCCCGGCAGCCCTCACCGGGAAGGACCTGCGCCTGGTGTCGCCCCGGTGTATTCAGGCGTCCATGTGAGCCGGCTCGCCGGCGGGTGCTAGCCAGCTCATCTGCCGGCCTCAGCGAGAGTGCGGTAACGGCCGTCCAAGGCTGCTGCTCAGCAGTGCGTCGAGGTCTATGGCGGCATCGTCGGGCGGGGCGCCCTGTGGCATCACGTTCACGAGCACCCACCGGGGCACGATGCTAAGGCCGCAGACCTCGACGCGGTATCGGTCGCTGAGTTCGGCGACAGCCCGGGCCTGCATGCCGGGGTCTGGCCACAGGGAGGCCGGCGTCGCTAGCCGGAGTATCTCGATCCGCTGGGCGCGGACGCCGCGCACATCGACGAACAGACGGCCGGTGCACGCGACTTCGGCGTAGATGGGGGGATCGCCGTCGTGCGCGCTGTCGCTGAGGTAACCCGGCAGCGAGTCGAGCGTTCCGTCGATCGCCGCATGCAAACCGCAGCGGCAGCCCGGTGCGGGAGCCTGGTGTTCCGCCTCGTAGCAGACGGCGTCAATGGTCCGCGACGGGAAGCGTTCGAAGTCCGGGTTGTGGATGAGCGGCGCGGACAGCACGAAGCCGCCTTCGGACCGGCGCACCCGGAACAGCCGCCACCCGATGAGTGGCTGCTCGTCTGGAACGTGCAGCTCCCGCTCCTCCATGCACGTGAGAATGCCAGAGAATTCTCCAGCGAGGCACCGGAAAATCACGCCCTGATCAGGCGGACCAGGGGCGGCAGCGACGCCAGCAGTCGGCATTCAGCGATCGGGACGCTCAGCGAGCCTTGCCGAGTGGTTCTCGCCCAGACCAGCGCGGGATGAACAGGCAGCCAGGTCGCTAACGGCGGTCGTTGCGGCCTGGCCCAGGCTGCTGAACCTCGGGTATTGGTCACCTGGCCGCCGCGGGCCGATCGCGCCTGCCCGTATTGCTCGGGGAACTCGGTCAGCCCTCCCAGACCGGCTGGCCGGGCCGGTGATGAGCCGCACAAGCTGGTCGCGCGGCGCCGGCCGCGTTATTCTGACACCTGGCGCGCGGGGTGCCTCCGGTCCGCGGGAAGGGCTGAGCCCACCCGAGACTGAGCGTGCACACCAGCGTGGCCACCGTGCCTCCTTTCGGCCTGACGTCGCGGACCGGCAGGCAGTGAAAGGAGGCCGCGATGGCGGCCGTTCCCCTTCCCGGCAACCCGAGCCTGGCGCAGCTGCGCAAGCAGGCCAAGGACGTGCGTGACCTGGCGCGTGCCGGGGTCCGCGGGGCCCTGGACCTGGTTGCGGCGCATCATCCAGATGGCGCGCACCCGGTCAGCCTGACTGGGGCGCAGCTGGTGGTTGCCCGTCATTACGGCTTCGCGTCGTGGGCGCGCCTCAAGCATCACTTGGAGCTGGTCGAGCGGTACCGGCGCGAGCCAGATCAGGTCGGCGACCCGGCGGACCTGCCCGGCCTGTTCGTCACGCTGGCATGCCTGCGTTGCGGCGGCGACGACAGCCCCGGCCGCTGGCAGCGGGCCGCGGCCTTGCTCGCCGCGCACCCGGAGATCACCCGCGGCAGCATCCATGCCGCGGCGGCCGCCACCGACGCCGCCGCCGCCGCCGCCCTGCTGGCCGCCGATCCGGCGCTCGCCCGCACCGACGGCGGCCCGTACCGGTGGGAACCGATCCTGTATCTGTGCTACGCCAGGCACGACCCGGCCGTCAGCGAGGCGGCCGCCTTGGACACCGCCCGGCTGCTGCTGGAGCACGGCGCCGACCCCGACGCCGGGTACCTGTGGCACGGGATGACCACGCCGTTCACCGCGCTGACCGGGGCACTGGGCAGCGGCGGGGATGGCCAGCCGCCACATCCGCACGCGATGGCCCTGGCAGCGCTGCTGCTGTCGGCCGGCGCGGATGCCAACGACGGTCAGGCCCTGTATAACCGCCAGTTCGCACCGACGACAGCCACCTGGTGCTGCTGTTGTCGCATGGGCTTGGCCGCGGTGACGGCCGGGCCGTGGCGGGCCCGGCTCGGGCACACGACCGACTCACCGCGTCAGATGGTGCGCACCCAGCTGTGGTGGGCGGTCGTGCACGACATGGCCGACCGGGTGCGGCAGCTGATCGATCACGGGGCCGATTACCTGACCCCGTATGAGGCGCCCGGCGGGCAGCCCTACTGGGCGCGCAGCTCCGACGGCCGCACGCCCGCCGAGGTGGCCGCGCTGGCCGGCTGTCCGGCCGTCCTTGACCTGCTGGTCGCGCGCGGCGCGGCGCCCCCGGCAACCGACGGCGCTGACGGGCTCGTCGCCGCGGCGCTGGCCGGGGACCGCACCACCGCCGAACGCCTGCGCCTCCATGCCGGGCAGGCACGCGCGCAGCGGCCCGCCCTGATCGTGTGGGCCGCCGCCCGGGGCGCGCGCGATGCCATCGCGCTGCTGGCGGACATGGGTTTCGACGTCAACGCGCTCGGCCGGGCCGACGCGCCCATCGAGCAGGCGTGGCAGACGGCCCTGCACCAGGCCGCCTCCGCCGGAGACCTCCAGATGGCCAGGATGCTGCTGGACCTCGGCGCCGACCCGTCGATCCGGGACGCCCGGTTCGGCTCGACCCCGCTCGGCTGGTCCCGCTACGTCGGCCACCAGGAGCTGACCGACCTGCTCGAGCCGGTCACCACGCCCGACCCGGCCACCGAGGACGGTGCCTAACGCGGATTTCCGCACCGGTAATTCGGCCCCTGGGTCAGGTGAACTGGAAGCGGAGTTGGCGTCCGTCCCACCAGGGGACGGGGGTAGCGTCGGGGAGGCGGGCGTGGCGGAGGACTGGTGAGTAGGCGCGGCGGTTGATCTTGACGGTGATTCCGGTGCCGTCGGTGATGATCTCGCCGGGGCTGTCGAGGAAGCGCCGCTGGAGGGTGTCGGGGGTGGCGTGGGCGTAGTTGCCCGGGAGGCGGAGCCGGAAGGCGGCGAGCAGGGCCTGGGCCAGGACGCAGAGCACGACGTCAAGGTCGACGTTGAGGTTGACGGCGGAGGACAGGGC
>JBOHCP010000534.1:0-4189 GCA_050698875.1 Streptosporangiaceae bacterium
GCGGAACTGCCGGTCGCGAGTCAGCTACAAGGGCGCGCTGCAGGGCGAGGGCGCTCACGGCGTGTGGATCGGTGACGTCATCATCCGGCCCGAGGCGACCGGCACCGACACCTATGAGTACAACCGGAACCTGGTGCTGACCGATGGCACTCGGGTCGACTCGGTGCCGAACCTGGAGATCCTCACCGGCGAGGTGCTCGGCGCCGGGCACGCGAGCGCGAGCGGTCGGCTGGAGGACCAGCACCTGTTCTACCTCATGGCCCGCGGCATCCCGTTCGACGACGCCCGCAGGCTCGTCATCCGGGGCTTCTTCGGCCAGCTGATCGGCCAGATCGAGGTGCCCGAGCTGCGCGACCGGGTTACGGCCGCGATCGACGCGGAGCTGGCATGACGGAAGGCAAGTTCCAGCGCGCGTGCGCGCTGACCGACCTGCCCGAGACCGGGTCCGTCGGGGTCGAGGTAGCCGGCGTGCCGGTGGCGCTGGTCCGCACCGGGGGCGAGATCTTCGCCTTGCACGACGTCTGCTCGCACGAGGAAGTGCCGCTGTCGGAGGGCGAGGTCTACGACCACACCGTGGAGTGCTGGCTGCACGGATCCTGCTTTGACGTGCGCAGCGGCAAGCCGACCGGACCGCCAGCAACCAAGCCGGTTGCCACCTACCCGGTTCAGCTCGACGGCGACGACGTGCTCGTCGACGTGTCCTGACGGCGGCGGCGGCGCAATACAACACAGCCGACAGGAGATTAGAGGAAAGATGTCCACGCTTGAGATCCGTGACCTGCACGCCAGTGTGACGGACGCCGCGGGGCTGAGCCACGAGGTGCTGCGCGGTGTCGAGCTGACCGTCTCGGCCGGGCAGACGCACGCGATCATGGGCCCGAACGGGTCCGGCAAGACGACCCTCGCTTACGCCGTCGCCGGTCACCCCAAGTACGCGGTGACGCAGGGCTCGATCACGCTGGACGGCCAGGACGTGCTCGCCATGACCGTGGACGCGAGGGCGCGGGCCGGCCTGTTCCTCGCCATGCAGTATCCGGTCGAAGTGCCGGGCGTCTCGGTGTCCAACTTCCTGCGCACCGCGATCACCGCGGTCCGCGGCGAGGCGCCGAAGATCCGCACCTTCGCCAAGGAGCTGCGCGAGGCGATGGAACAGCTGCAGATGGACCCCGAGTTCGCCCAGCGGAACCTCAACGAGGGCTTCTCCGGTGGGGAGAAGAAGCGGCACGAGATCCTCCAGCTGGAGCTGCTCAACCCCAAGATCGCGATCCTGGACGAGACGGACTCCGGGCTGGACATCGACGCGCTGCGAGTGGTGGCGGACGGCATCAACCGGTTCCGTGCCGACCCGGCGCACGGCGTGCTGCTGATCACTCACTACACCAGGGTCCTGCGCTACGTGCAGCCGGACTTCGTGCACGTGTTCGTCGCCGGGCGGATCGTCGAGGAGGGCGGCTCGGAGCTGGCCGAGGAGCTGGAGGCCAGCGGTTACGAGCGGTTCGTCAAGGGAGATGCTGCCGCATGACCATCGCGGGGGTCCGGGGGTCGTCCGCCGGGAACACACTGGACGTCGCGCGCATCCGCAAGGACTTCCCGATCCTGGACCGGACCGTCCGGGGCGGGCGGCCGCTGGTCTACCTCGACAGCGCCAATACCTCGCAGAAGCCGCGCCAGGTGATCGACGCCCTCGACGACTTCTACGCCCGGCACAACGCGAACATTCACCGCGCCACGCATGAGCTCGGGGAGGAGGCGACCGAGGCGTACGAAGGCGCCAGAATCAAGGTGGCGCGGTTCATCGGCGCGGCCGACGAGACCGAGGTGGTGTTCACCAAGAACGTCTCCGAGGCCATCAACCTGGTCGCCTACTCCATCGGGAACGCGGCTGCGGGCGCGGGCGGTGCAGCGGCCGACCGGCTCCGGCTGGCGCCAGGCGACGAGATCGTCATCACCGAGATGGAGCACCACTCCAACATCGTGCCCTGGCAGCTGCTGTGCGAGCGGACCGGCGCGATGCTGCGCTGGTTCGGGGTCACCGCCGATGGCCGGCTCGACCTGTCCGCCATGGACGCGCTGATTAACCCCCGTACCCGGCTGGTGGCCCTTGCTCACCAGTCGAACGTGCTCGGCACGGTCAACCCGGTCGCCGAGATCGCCGCCCGCGCGCACGCGGTCGGCGCGCTCGTGCTGGTGGACGCCGCCCAGTCGGCGCCGCACGGGCTGGCCGACGTCGGTGTGCTCGGTGCCGACTTCGTGGGGTTCACCAGCCACAAGATGTGCGGCCCGACCGGCATCGGCGTGCTCTGGGGCCGTCGCGGCCTGCTCGAGCAGCTGCCGCCGTTCCTCGGTGGCGGCGAGATGATCGAGTCGGTCTGGATGGAGAGGTCCACGTTCGCACCGCCGCCGCACAAGTTCGAGGCAGGCACGATGCCGATCGCGGAGGCGGTAGGGCTCGGCGCGGCGGTCGACTACCTGACCGGCGTCGGCCTCGCGGCAGTCCGGGCGCACGAGCAGGATCTGCTGCGGCACGCGCTGTCGGCGCTGGCCGAGATCGACGGACTGCGGATCCTCGGGCCGGCCGAGGCCGTGGACCGGGGCGGGGCGATCTCGTTCGCGCTCGACGGCATCCACCCGCACGACGTCAGCCAGGTGCTCGACGACCGCGGCATCGCGGTCCGGGCCGGGCACCACTGCGCCTGGCCGCTGCACCGGGCGCTCGGCGTGCAGGCCAGCACCCGCGCCTCGGTCTACCTGTACAACACCCACGACGAGGTAGACGCCCTGGTTGACGGGATCCGGCAGGCGCAGAAGTTCTTCGGGACCGCCTGATGAGGTCAGGTCAGGAACACCGCTGCGAGCCGTCGCTGTTGAGGGTGGCGTGATGCAACTCGAGTCGATGTACCAGGAGATCATCCTGGAGCACTACCGCCGTCCGCTGCACGCGGGCCTGCGGGAGCCATTCGACGCCGAGGTCCAGCACGTCAACCCGACCTGCGGCGACGAGGTCAGGCTGCGGGTGACGCTGAAGGACGCCGGCGGCGAGCCGGCCATTGCCGACATCTCCTACGAGACGCTCGGCTGCTCGGTCAGCCAGGCAAGCACGTCCGTCATGGCCGACATGATCATCGGCAGGACGGTGACCGAGGCGCTGGCGGTCAGCGACGAGTTCCTGCGACTGATGCAGTCGCGCGGCGAGGCCGAGCCGGACGAGGAGGTGCTGGGCGACGCCGTGGCGTTCGAGGGCGTCTCCCGGTACCCGGCCCGGATCAAGTGCGCACTGCTGGGCTGGATGGCGTGGAAAGACGCGACGGCGCGGGCGCTCGAGCGCTCCGCCGACGAGGCGAACATCGGGGAGCGAGCATGAGCGAGGACATCAGCAGGGTAGCCACCGAGGCCGAGCCCGAGACCGCGGTCGGCGAGCCGGACCAGGCGACTGATCCGGAGGTCGAGGATGTGCTCGAGGCACTGCGCGATGTCGTCGACCCCGAGCTGGGCGTGAATGTCGTCGACCTTGGCCTGGTCTACGGCCTGCACGTGGAGACCGACCGCAGCCTCACCATCGACATGACGCTGACCAGCGCCGCCTGTCCGCTGACCGACGTGATCGAGGACCAGGCCGCCACCGCGCTCGACGGCCTGGTGCCGAGCTTCACCATCAACTGGGTGTGGCTACCGCCGTGGGGGCCTGAGAAGATCACCGAGGACGGCCGCGAGCAGCTCCGCGCGCTGGGCTTCAACGTCTGAGCGGCGCTACCCGGGCCGTTGCCTCAGCCGGGTTGCCCGTCGGTGAGCAGGCCAATGATCGTCGTCACGCCATCGCGCACCACTCCCAGCCCGCGGCGCAGCTCGGTCATCTCGCCGCGCAGCTCGGTGACGTCCCCGCGCAGCTCGGTGACGTCCCCGCGCAGCTCGGTGACGTCCCCGCGCAGCTCGGTGATATCGCGACCCTGCTCCACCTGGGTCTCACGCAGTGCCTGCATGCTGCGCATGATGGCCGCGTGCGAGGCCTTGATGTCGGAGGTGTCCCGGTCCGCCAGGCGGGCCAGGGTCTCCGCGTTCTCGGCGCGGCTGCGCACCTCGGCCAGCTCTACCTCGATGCGATCGACGCGGCCGCGAAGCTCGGCGAAGTCGTCCTGCGCGGCGGTCATGCCGGGCATCCTACTGCGCTCCCGCGGGTGCGGCTGCTAGCTTC
>JBOHCP010000535.1:0-4188 GCA_050698875.1 Streptosporangiaceae bacterium
CTTCCACGTCGTGCCCCGGCCGCCCGACCTCGCCCGCGACCTGCGCGGCCCGCGCATTTTCCAGCTGCTCGGGGTGGCCGACGGGGCGCAGGTCGGCGAGGACGAGATGAACCGGCTGGCGGCCGAGCTGGCCGCGCAACTCAGCCGGCATCGGTAGCCGCGCCGGGTCCAGACGCCCGACAGTGGCCGTGGCTGCCAGCGTTCCGCCCAGTTAAGACGACGCGGCCGGATCATAATCGCGCCTCACCTGAAGTCCAGACCCTCGAACGCGCCGGACGTCCGCCAGTTGTCGATGTAGACGAAGTAGGCGCTGGCGCCGTACGGATAGCCGCGGGGCAGCCACTGGTTCGCCCCCAGCTCGTGTCCTTCATTGTTGTAGTAACCGGGGGTGCAGTCCGGACCGCCGAGCGTGCCGCCGGGCCCTGTCAGCAGCAGCTCGAGCCATGCTTCCTCGGCGTCCTTGGTCACCTCGACCGCGCCGAAGCCGCTGTCCAGCGTGTGCCTGACGACCGCGGTGATCGTTCTGGCCGAGTCGACGATGTTGTGCGGCACGTTGGAGATCAGGTTCGCACCCTGGAACGGCTGCACGAAGAAGGCGTTCGGGAAGCCGTGGACGTGGATGCCGTGCAGGGTGCGCATCCCGTCTGCCCAGTAGCCAGACAGCGTGCCGCCGGCACGCCCGGTCAGGTCATAACCCGACCTCCGGGTGTACGGCGTGCCGACCTCGAAGCCGGAGGCGTAGATGATGCAGTCCAGTTGGTACTCCCGGCCAGCAACCACCACGCCCGTTTCGGTGATCCGCTCCACGCCGTTGCCGTCGGTGTCCACTAGCTTGGTATTCGGGAGGTTGAAGGACTGCAGGTACTCATCGTGGAAGCACGGACGCTTGCACAGCTGGCGGTACCAGGCCTTGAGCTTCTGTGCGATTTCAGGGTCCCTGACCACGTCGTCGGTCCGCGCCCGGATCTCTGCCATCTTCTCGAAGTCGGATTCTTCGAGGACGGCCAGCATTCCGGCCGGGTTCCGGGCCGCTGGCGGGAGCGTGGCGATCTTGGCCCACATTCGCCCGGCGATTTCGGTCCAGCCGTCCTGCACCAGGTCCTCAGCGGCGGGCTGGCCGGTCTGGTTGCGGGTGAAGTTCTCCAGCCAGCGCTGCTGCCAGCCCGGCGCGGCGATCTGGGCGAACCAGTCCGGGTCGATGGGGTGGTTGTTGCGTAGGTCGACCGAGGACGGCGTGCGCTGGAACACGTACAGCTCGCGAGCTGCGGTCGCGAGATGCGGCACGCACTGCACCGCCGTGGCGCCGGTACCGATGATGCCGACTCGCTTGTCCGACAGCTTGTCCATCGGCGCGCCCGCAGCGTCGCCGCCGGTATATCCGTAGTCCCACCGGCTGGTGTGGAAGGAATGCCCGCGGAATGACCTGACCCCGGGAATCCCCGGCAGCTTCGGCACGTGCAGCAGGCCGGCGCCCAGCACCACGAACTGCGCCGACAGCCGGTCGCCGCGGTCGGTCTGGACGATCCACCGAGAGGTTGCCTCATCCCAGCGCAGATCGGTGACTTCGGTGTGGAACAAGGCGTCCTCGTACAGGCCGAACTGCCGTCCGATGCGTGTGCAGTGCGCCAGGATTTCGGGTCCGTGCACGTATTTCTCGGTCGGCATGTGCCCGGTCTCTTCCAGCAGCGGCACGTAGACCATTGCCGCCGTGTCGCACATCGCGCCGGGGTAGCGGTTCCAGTACCACGTGCCGCCGAAGTCGCCGCCCTTCTCGATGACGCGGACGTCGATGCCCGCTTCGCGCAGCCGCGCGCCGACGACGAGGCCGGCGAACCCGCCGCCGACGCACACGACGGTGCGGTGGTCGGTCAGCGGCGCTCGCTCCGTCTGCGGCGTGTAGGGATCGTCGAGGTAGTACGCGAGCTCGCCGGTGAGGCGGAGGTACTGGTCGTTGCCATCCGGGCGGAGCCGCTTGTCCCGCTCGGCCCGGTACTTGCGGCGCAGCGCTTCCTTGTCGATGCGACCGGGCCGGGCCGGACTCTCCGTCGTCATCGCCGCCTCCACCGTTTGCCACACGACGGTGTCATCCTGTCACTCATGAGTGACATTCACAACGGCCCGGTGCTAGCATCGGCCGCGTGGTTCAGGGCAGTGCCGCGCCGTCGCTCGCCGGGCCGTCGCTCGCCGACGAGCAGCGGGAGGTCGCACAGGCGCGGATCGTGCGAGCCGCGGGTTCGGTGCTCGCGGCCCGCGGGCTGGCAGCGACGGTGGACGACGTGGCCGAGGCGGCGGGCGTCAGCCGGCGCACGATCTTCCGGCACTTCGCCACCAGAGACGCCCTGTTTGTCACCGTCATCAGGGCAGGCATCCGCCGCTACGCCGAGCAGATCCCGGCGCCCCCGGCGGGCGACGACCTGAGGGAATGGCTACCGGAGTTGCTCGCTGTCACCCACCGGCTCAACGCGCGCAACGGCCGGGTCTTCTGGGATCTCGTCGGCCTGCAGGCAGCGGACCTGTCGGGCGACCTTGCCATAGCGGCGGAAGAGTGCCGGGACAGCCGGAACCGATTCGCGGCCGCGGTGACCGAGTTGCTGTGGCGGGCGCGCCACGGGCGCGGCCAGCCGCCGCAATGGCTGGTCGACGCCGTCGCTGTCCAGCTGTCCGGGTTCACCACACAGTCGCTCGCGGGTGATCTCGGCCGCTCGCCCGACGAGATCGCGCTCGTGTCGGCTCAGGTGATCGACGCCGCCGTGACCTCCGCGCTCATCGCCGGCTGACTGGTCGCCGGGCTGGCGAGCAGTATCCCAGGGAAAGCCGACCGGACCCGCGTCAGGCTTCGGCCGCCGCCCTGATCGCCCACGCCGAGACCGACCGCCGCCGGCCGGGGGCCGTTTGGTGATCACGCCGGACGGGCATCGCCTTGACCGAAGGCAGCAGCTCAGCGGGGGAGGGGTAATCCGTGCCACCACGGCAGTCCGGTACAGTCACGCGGCCATCCGCCAGATCCGCCACGCGGTCCAGGGGCACCTCGAAGACAACGACGCGATCGACGTCGCGGACCACGAAGGCGACGACACGCAGAGCGGTTGGCGACGGCGACGGCGACGGCCGGACGCGGCGGGCGGTGAGCAGCCAGCCGTGGCTGCACCAGCAGGGTGTCGAAGTGCAGCGATTCGGCACCGTCCGGCAGTTCCCGATCGGGCTGTCGGAGGACGCGCGGGTGTACTCCTGCGAGCGCCTCAATCGCGTCCTCGCGAACACCCAGATTCTGCACGCCCTCTACAAGAAGCATCACTGGCTGATGCGCGGCGCCACCTTCTATCAGCTGCACCTGCTGCTGGACAAGCACGCCGGCGAGCAGCTGGAGCTGGTCGACATGATCGCCGAGCGAGTTCAGACCCTCGGCGGCGTGGCCATCGGCGACCCCAGGCACGTTGCCGAGATCACGACCATCCCGCGGCCGCCGAACGGGGCCGAGGAAGTCCCCGCCATGCTGTCGCGGCTGCTGGAGGCGCACGAGATGATCCTCATCGACGCGCACGACGCGGCGGTTAGGACGGTGGAGATGGGCGACGACGGCACCAACGACCTGCTGGTGTCCGACGTGATCCGGACCGGCGAGCTGCAAGCCTGGTTCCTGGCCGAGCACCTGGTGGAGACGCCGCTCGTCCGGTCGTGACGCGTCGCGCTCGCCCGGCTGCTGCGGCGTGGGCACGATAGTCTCGGGTCCGTGACAGTCGTGCGTCGCCTCGCGGTGGCGGCCGGGATGCTCGAGCTCATCGGTGCCCTCGAGGGCCTCGATGGTCTGCGAGAGTGGCGCACCGGGCCCGCCGACGCGATCGCGGCCACTGTCTGCTCATCGAGCTGCGCACTGCCTACTGTCCGCTGCACCGAGACGCGGTAGGCGCAGAGGAACTCGCCGTCCGCTCGCCGCTGGCACCGGGACTGCCGCAACGCGGTCACTGCCCACTGTCCGGTCGCGCTGGCGACGGTCGGCCGTCCGCCCATCAGGTGGCCGCGAGGTGGCTCACCGTCGCGCCCAGCGCTTCGGCGGCCCAGTCGGCGGTGGCCTGCCGGTGGAAGGGGGCGAGGTTCGCGCAGCCGTGATTGCCCTGCTCGAGCAGCAGCAGCCGGGCGTCACCACCCGCCTCATCGACCAGGCGCTGCGCGTGCTGCCATGGAATGAGG
>JBOHCP010000536.1:0-4160 GCA_050698875.1 Streptosporangiaceae bacterium
GCTCGTCGCCGAGATGCCGCACGGCGGCTTCAAGCACTCGGGTTACAGCAAGGACCTGTCGATGTACGGGTTCGAGGACTACACCCGCGTCAAGCACGTGATGTCCTCGCTCGACTAGGTTCGCCCCGCGCCCCTTTGCTTCGCGGCCGGCGGCAGTTTCGCGAGTGCTGGCGGGCGCCAGCGCATACTGCGACCGTTAGCGTGGCTCAGACCAGGTCAAAACCGGCGCGTTTTTGACGTTACCGGTCACACTCCTTGCCGAACTCCCCGCTCGGTGGTATTCGGTTGCCTGCGACGCCGACGCCAGTGCGGCGGGATGACACCTACCGCTGGCGGCTGAGGAGGCTCGGCTGACAGTGACCGGGACAACGTCAAACCCGGTCGTGGTCACGGATCCGCGGGATGAGAGATGCCCCGGTGAAGCAGGAAGCGGAAGTAATCGCTGACCCCTGATGAGGGGGAACAGGCGGTGAATCGGTCCATCGCCCGCCTCAGCCTGGGAGCTGCCGCAGCGCGCCTGCGCGGCAGCGAGACCGAACGGAACCCTGCGCTCCGGTTGAAGAGCACTTCTTCAACCCGGAGGCAGAGCCATCAGCAGAGCTGCCCAGAATCAGGGCTTCACCTGTGCGCAGTGCGGCCAGCTCGTGCGGCCACTCGTCAACGGCAGCTACCGGAATCACTGTCCGGCCTGCCTGTGGTCACAGCACGTCGATGTGCGTCCGGGCGACCGCGCGTCACCCTGCCGCGGCCTCATGGAACCGACCGGTGTCGAGCATGGTCCAGGAAAGGGCCTGGTGATCGTGCATCGCTGCCACCGATGCGGCCTTACCCGCCCGAACCGGCTAGAGGGCTAGGTCCGACGAAGTCGGTTTGATTGAGTCAAGTTTGTGTGGCCGCGCCGGGTGGCTCGTTACGCGGCAAGGCTGGCCTGGATGAAGTCGTCGATGGCGCGATGGCAGGTGCTGGCTGCGAGGCGTAGCTTGGCTGGCGGGCCTGTTGTCGTGGTGAGTTCGTCGAGTCCGGCCGGAAGCAGGCGGTCGTGGACGCGGGTGAGGAATGTCGCGATGTGCAGGCCGGTGCCGGTGACGCGGTAGCGGTGGCTGGCGGGGATCCGTTCGATGAGGTGGTGGCTGCGGAGCCGGCGCAGGTCGTAGGTCATCTGCCCGGTGGTGACGGCGGGCAGGCCGCGGAGCTCGGCGGTGAGCTCGCGCAGGTCGCGGTTGGTGAAGCCGCGGGGCTGGAGCCGGAAGATCAGTAACGCGGCGAGCAGCGCGTGGCTGCGGGCCTGGGCCAGGGGCAGCCCGGGGATCCGGGTTCCGCCGCTGGTGATGACGGGGCCGGTGACGGCGGTGAGCTGGGCGGTTCCGGTGATCGGGTCGTGGCTGAGTCGTTGCAGGCGCAGCATGCGCCGGGTGGCGGAGAAGCCGGCCTCCCGCAGTGCGGGCAGGTTAGTCAGCCGTTTGCCGATCCCGAAGTCGCGGGTGTCGTTGATGGTCGTCTCGGTTCGCAGCGCCCGTCCTTCCTTGTGGTACTGCTTGATCGTGGCGTGCTTGTAGTCGACGTGCAGGCTCGGGGTGACGCCGCTGGTGATGACCCGGGTGCGGAACCGGCCCGGGGTGGCGCGGGGGCCGGTGCGGATCAGCCGCCGGGCGAAGATGAGGCTGACCTGGTCGGGGCGGCCGGCGCCGAGGTTGTCGCGGATGACCTGCTCGAAGAACACCCGCCCGGCCACTGGCTTGTCGAGCATCTGGGTCAGGGAGAACTCGGCCTGCAGGACCGAGATGTCGTACCGGTAGCCGGCGGCACGGTCGGCGGGGGTGAACGGGTGCGGCAGCCGGGCCAGCCATTTGCGCAGCAGCGCGTCGATCTGATCTGGCCCCAGTGAGTCGCAGATCCGCTGCAGGGCGGCGGGGTCGCTGACCGAGGCGAAGCCGTTGTCCAGCGCCTCGAACTCCAGGCCGGCCCTGGCGGCCTGCCGCTGGGCCCAGTGGTTGCCGTTGATGCACAGCCTGGGGTTGTAAGGGAAGTAGGAGCAGAACTTGACGAAGAACGGGCCGAAGTCGGCGTCCACGCCGTAGACGTAGAAGTGGCTGACCATCCCGGTGGTCTTGACGATCCACGGGTAGGACCTGCCGTCATGGTCGCGGCGTTTCTCGGTCCGGAACAGGTTCGTTTTCTCCTGCGCCCGGCCGATGAACAGCACTCCCTCGGTCTGGCCGGCGGCCTCGAACGCGGCCAGGTGCTCGTGCATGACGTCGTCCTTACGCTGCCCCTTGACGAAGTCCACCCAGGGGATGCGCTGCTGAACAGCGAAGCGGTGCATGGCCGCGGTGAACCGGTCGGTGATCTTCGCCAGCGGCGCGGTCGAGGCGATCGGCAGACCAAGCTGGCGGTGCACGTATCCCACCAGCCCGCCGGCATACTGCAACTGCGGGACGTAGACGTTCAGGTACATCCGGTCGATGCACTCGACCTCGAACACCACGTGCTCGGACAGGACATCAGCGACACTGCGCGGTAGCGTCATGACAAGCTCCGGCCGGACGACTCGGCCCTAGCGGCCAGCTACCGCCCAGGCGGTCAATAACGGGACACTGTCACCGTCTGTCGCCGGCCGGAGCCCTGTCAACCAGGCCCGCCACACCGGCATGGCTCGTCGGGCTGGGGCGGAGCCCCGTTAGACGTAGAGAACACCCATCGCCGCTGCCTCTTGACATACAGGGGAGCCAGATCCGGACCACATCAGCGCACAGATCGACTTGATCGGAGTGCCCGGCTGATGAGCGGCGAGGGACCGTCAGCCGCACCGAACGGCGGCTCTCTGCGCAGCCGCGGCACTGATGGCGGTCACATTCGGTAACTGAGCTTGCCGCCTCCCGCAGTTCCGGATCTGCTCAGCGGCAGCCATGCCGAGTTTCCGGTGGCGGCCAGCGCGATTACCTGGTGTGACTCTGGTCGATGGTGGAGGCGCGCAAGTAGCCTGCGAGCCAGCCGGACTAGCCGCCCGGTCAATTGGCCGCCTGCTGCTCGCTCAGAGCCCGCGCAGTGAGCAGATAGCGGAGTAGAACGACGTCGCCGATCGGGCGTTCTTCAGCAAGCGTCATCCGGTGGCCGGAGTCCCAGGGGAAGGCTGCGGCGCCGACAAATCGAGGAGCATCCGGATCGCCGACGAAGAACGGCGCGATCACTAGCTGCAACTCGTCTGCGAGGCCTGCGGCGATGAACTGCGTGTGGATGTTTTGGCCGCCTTCCACCATCAGCCGCCGGATGCCCCGGGCTGCCAGATCGGCCAGCACGGTGACCACGTCGAGCGGACTGCCCGCGTCGATGATCGATGTCGCCGGAGCCATACTCAGCCTGTCATAGGCGGCCCGGACCGCTGGGCTGGCGCAATAGACGAGCTTGCAGACCTCTGCGCCCCCGGCGGTGAAGAAGCTCGCTTGAGGGTCGAGATTGCCCGACTCGGTGATCGTCACCTTGGCAGGGCTGACAGGCAAGCCGCGTTCCTGCCGGGCGGATCGGCGAGCCGGAGAGCGGACCAGGAGTCTCGGGTTGTCGTGGCGGATGGTGCTCGCGCCAACGAGAACTGCATCGGCCAAAGCCCGCTGACCATCGACCCGGTCAAAGTCAGCATCGTTGGAAAGCAAGAGCCGATCCGAACTGGTGTCGTCGATGTATCCGTCAACCGACATCGCGCAGCTGAGTAGAACATAAGGCCGCTGACTAACGCCGGACATGGTAGTCACATCTCATCGTTGCCGATGGCCAAGAACCTGAGCGCCAACAACACTCCAGACGGAGCGAGAGAACGCAGCTCATCCACCCGGTCCCAGTCCGCCGCGTCGGACAGCGCCAGCCCGCGGCGGCTCGCGTCGCCGATGTAGCCGTCGGCCGACATCGCCGCGGACAGCAGCACGTGAGGTCGCTCAGGCACGTCCGAAACCTATCCCGGCACGCGCGTCGCCGGCGCAGCGGCGGGCAGCGGCCGGCCCGGCGCGATCCCGGCGAGGGCGACCGGAGTGGCGCGTGCGGCCCGGCACCGTAGGCTCGGGTGCCATGCCGAGCGCGGCCAGCACGAACCCGACCTCGAAGGCGCGGTCGCCGTGGGCTGGACTGCGGCTGGCGGTCACGCTGCTGACGGCCGTGCCGCTGCCCGGCGG
>JBOHCP010000537.1:0-4133 GCA_050698875.1 Streptosporangiaceae bacterium
CGGCCGCCGGCGGCACGGCGAGCACCGCCACCTCGGCCGGTCCGCGGGCGAGCCCTGCGGCGGGCAGCGGACGGCCCGCGCCCAGGCTGACGGCCAGCCGGAGCGCGTCGGCGTCCTGGTCGGCCAGCCACACCTGCGCACCGCGGGCCCGGAGCGCGAGGGCGACCGACGTGCCGATCAGTCCGGTCCCGATCACCACCATGGTGGCCGGGACGGGTGCTGCCAGGGTGCCCGGCGCGGTCACTGCGCGATGTCCAGCCGCAGCGCCGCGGCCCCGCGCAGGTACACGTGCTGCAGCGTCGACCGCGGCTTGCTCGTCTCGATGTGCATCATCAGCCGCACCACGCGCGGCATCGCGCCGGGCACGTCGAGTTCCGCTGCGCACAGCAGCGGGACTTCCTGGAATCCCAGCTTGCGCGCCGCGAGCGCGGGAAACTCGGCGGTCAGATCGGGCGTCGCGGTGAACACCACGCTGATCACGTCGTCGGTGCTGAGCTCATTGCGGCTCATCACCTCCGTCACCAGCTCCGCCGTTCCGGCCAGGATGTCGTCCCGGTCGTTGCCGCCGATCTGCACGGCGCCGCGGACTGCCAGGACTGCCACGTTCCCTCCTTCTGGGCTCTACTCGGGATACGGCAGGCTACAGGCCTACGGCCGCGTACAGCTCCCCGACTTCCCTGGTGGACAGCGGCCTGGTCGCGCCCGGCCGCAGGGAGCCCAGCGTGACCGGCCCGACCTGGGTCCGCACCAGCCTGGTCACCGGATGGCCGACCGCCGCCAGCATCCGCCGGACGATGTGCTTACGCCCCTCATGCAGCGTAATCTCCACCAGGGTGCGCCCGCCGACCTGCTCGACCACGCGGAACCTGTCGGCGCTGGCCTCGCCGTCCTCCAGCTCGACGCCGGTAAGGAGCTGGCGGCTCAGACCGCGCGGCACCGGTCCCTCGACCTCGGCAAGGTAGGTCTTGGGCACACCGAATCGCGGGTGCGTGAGCCGGTGCGCAAGCTCGCCGTCGTTGGTGAGGAGCATCAGGCCCTCGGTGTCGTAGTCGAGCCGCCCTACGTGGAACAGCCGGTCGGACCCGCTCCCCAGCAGGTCAGCCATGGTGGTGCGGCCACGGCTGTCCGACATGGCGGTCAGCACCCCAGCCGGCTTGTTCAGCGCCAGGTAGACCAGGTCGCCGCGGGCCGGGATCCGGCGGCCGTCGACGCGGATGACCTGCCGCTGCGGGTCGACCCTGGCGCCGAACCGGCGCACCACCTCGCCGTCGACCTCGACCCGGCCCGCGCCGATGAGATCCTCGCAGTGCCGCCGGCTGCCGACGCCGGCCGCCGCGAGCACCTTCTGCAGCCGGACGCCGCCCGGCTCGTCGGTCAGGGAGTCTCGCTCGCCCGTCCCGGTCGCGGCCGCCCAGTCGCGCTCGTCGTCGCCCCGGCCGAACTCCGCGTGCAGCCCGGCCGCTGCAGCCTGGGCCTTGGCCAGCTCCGCCTGGCTGAGGCGGGGGGGCTGTGCTGACCGGGCCGGCTGTGCTGACCGGGCCGGCTGTGCTGACCGGGCCGGCCGGGCCGGCCGGGCCGGCCGGCCGCTATCGCGCCGTGCCATCGCCAGGACCCAGTTCCTCGTCGAGGTGGTCGGGCAGGAACTGCGTGAGCTCAGGGAGATCCGACAGCCCGGCCAGACCCAGTCGCTCCAGGAAGTAGCCGGTCGTCCGGAACAGGGTCGCGCCGGTCTCGGAGTCGGTGCCCGCCTCCTCGGCGAGTCCGCGCAGCACCAGCGTGCGCATGACGCCGTCACAGTTGACGCCGCGGACCGCGGACACGCGGCCGCGGCTGACCGGCTGCCGGTAGGCGACGACGGCGAGTGTTTCCAGCGCCGCCTGGGTGAGCCTGATCTCCTGGCCCTCGCCGACGAATCGCTCGACCACCTCGGCGCACTCGGCCCTGGTGTACAACCGCCAGCCGCCCGCCACCTCGCGCAGGTCGAAGCCGCGCCGCTCGGCGGTGTAGGAGCCGGCTAGCTCGCGCAGCGCGGCCGCGACCGCCGGAGCCGGATATCCGACAGCGTTCGCCAGGACCTCCTCAGGCAGCGGCTCATCGGCTACGAGCAGCACCGCCTCGAGACCCATCCGCAGGCCGGGATGCGGCACCGCGGCCGCGTCGGCGGGAAGCCCCGCTGCGTCGGCCGGGGCCGCTGCGTCGGCCGGGGCCGCTGCGTCGGCCGGGATCGCTGCGTCGGCCGGGATCGCTGCGCCGGGCGGGGCAGCGCGGCCGTCGGTCTCGGCCATCCGCGCCCAGTCCCCCCACCCGGCAGGTTCCCCGTTAGCCATCGTATTCCTCAAGATCACGGTCTGGACTGCGTCCGGCCTGGCCAGTCCAGGTGACGAAGAGATCCCCGAGCGGGGCGGCCTGATCCAGGCTCACCTGCCCGTCGCGGTACAACTCCAAGACCGCGAGGAACCGCGCCACCACCTCGTAGGTCCCTGAACAGTCGGCAATGAGCTGCCGGAACGTAGCCCGGCGGAGCGACCGCAGCCGCGCTAGCAGTATCTCAGCCTGCTCCCGGACCGACGTGCGCGGGATGTGCAGGTGCGCTGTGGACACTGTCGGCGCCGGGCGCACGGCGAGCACCCTGGCGGCGATTGCCGCGAATTCACTCGCGCCGATGCCGATGAGTACCTCGGGCACAAGATCGGCGAACCGCGGCTCCATCGGCACCCGGCGCGGGTGCCGGCGGCCCTGGCTGGCGATCCGGTCCGCGAACAGCCCAGCCACTTCCTTGTAGGCGCGGTACTGCAGCAGCCGCGCGAAGAGCAGATCCCTGGCCTCGAGCAGCGCCAGGTCCTCTTCGTCGTCCACCTCCCCGGCAGGCAGCAGCCGGGCCGCCTTGAGGTCGACCAGGGTGGCCGCCACCACCAGGAAATAGCTCGCCTGGTCGAGCTCCCAGCCGCCCGCGAGGTCGCGGATGTACCCGATGAACTCGCTGGTGACCCGGGACAGCGCGATCTCGGTGATGTCGAGCTTGTGCTTGGCGATGAGGGCCAGCAGCAGATCGAAGGGACCCTCGAACACGTCGAGATGCACCTGGAAGCCGCCCGCGGCGCTGGTGCTCCCGCGGCCGCCGCCCGCGGCATCCGGCGCGTCGGCGCGGATCGGGTCGGCGGGCAGGAAGTCGTCGGTCTCGCCGGTCGTCATGGTGATCACCGGGAGCATACCGGCATGCAGCGATCACTCACTCGCTCGCGCGCAGCCGCTGGGCCACGAGGCTGCCTTCGCCGGCTGTGTCGAGGTCGGCGAGCAGCACCGCCAGCGCTTCGCGCACTATCCGGCCGCGATCGACGGGGAGTCCGTAGGACCGCAACGCCAGCCGGGCTCGTTCCAGCTCAAGCAGCTCGGCTCCGGACAGGTAAACGGTGATCTTCTGGGAGTGGGTCTCCCGCCCGCTCGCCTGCCGCTCGGTCTCGACCGGCGGCTGGCGGGTCGAGGTACGCAGCAGCTCCGCGACACCAGGCAGCCTTACCCGGCGCGAACGGGACCCGCCGGAACGCGCTGGCGCCACCTGTCCAGTACCTCCTTGGCCAGCTCACGGTAGGCGCTGGCGCCGCTGCACGCGGGGTCGAACCTGGTAATGGGTTCGCCGGCCACCGTCGAGTCGGGGAAGCGCACCGTCCGGCTGATGACGGTGTGGAAGACACGGTCGCCAAACCCCTCGACGACGCCGGCGAGGACTTCCCGGGTATGCAGGGTACGGGAGTCGTACATCGTGGCGAGCAGCCCGTCGATGGCCAGCTTCGGGCTGATGCGGCTCGACACCTTGTCGATGGTCTCCATCAGCAGGGCGACGCCACGGAGCGCGAAGTACTCGCACTCGAGCGGCACGATCACGCCGTCGGCGCACGCCAGGGCGTTGACGGTGAGCAGCCCCAGGGACGGCTGGCAGTCGATGAGGATGACGTCGTAGTCGGGGATCACCGGCTGCAGCGCGCGTCCGAGCACGAACTCCCGGCCGACCTCGTGCACGAGCTGCACCTCGGCGCCGGACAGGTCGATGTTGCTTGGCAGCAGGTCCATGCCGTCGACGCGGGTCTTGATGATCACATCGTGCGCGGTCAGGCTGCGCTCCATCAGCAGGTTGT
>JBOHCP010000538.1:0-4132 GCA_050698875.1 Streptosporangiaceae bacterium
CTGGTCACCGCCGCGCCGGACGAACACGATGCCATCGCGTGGTTCACCGGAGACGCGCTCGGAGAATTGTGCCTGGCTCACGACAGTTACCTTGGGATGTTCAGCAAGGTTCTTGCCGAGCATCGAGCCTGGCCACGACCGAGCACGCGCTCTCATCGGCACGAGCGGTAATCCGCGGCCGGCGTGCATTCGGATCGTTCCGCTGCGCGGCGCGGGCCTGCAGATGCGGACGGCGGTGGCTGTGCGACTACTCAGTAACCTTCCGCTGGCAGGTATCGTCCCGCCGCCGCCGTGCCGATGTGGGGGTAAACGGCCCTTGCATGCCGCGGGCGCGTTTATCGTCGGCAGCCCAAAGCGTCAGGCCGCGACGAGTGGGTGCGCGTGAGCCTGGTCGTAAAGCGGCTCGGGGGCCAGGTCGATGCCGTTGGGCCAGACAATGGTGCCTGCCTCGGTGTCGACGGCTACCCGGGCGAAGTAGTCCGGGTCATTGAGCGGCTCCAGGACGCCTGTCCACTGCTCAGCGGAGAACGAAACTGGCCTGGGCTGGGGTCGTGGTCTACGGCGAGCTTGATTGCGCGTACCAGCGGCTCGCCGGCTCGCTGGACCTCGTCGATGACAAGCGGTCGCGGGCCGAGTGCCAGGAACCCGACGGGGTCGGTGAGCGCGGCGTCCATGGTGCCCTGGTCATCCAGGCTCCGCAGCGTCCCGCCGCCGAGATGGCTCTGAACCAGGGTTGTCTTGCCTGCCTGGCGCGGGCCGGTCACCACAGTCACCCGCCGGGCGGCGACTGTATCCTGGTAGCGACCCGCGACAGCCCGCTGCAGCATCGGTGACATGCTCGCTATCATTACGGAACGCCGGGCCCGGACCATACGGAACGCCGACTACCGGTCATACGGTTCGCCGCTGTTGGCGCGCCCGTGCAGGCGGCGACGGGCGTGAGACTCCCGTTGGCGCGGTGATGCGAATGGCCTCGCGCAAGGCCAACGACAAGAACATCCGGCTCTTCGAGCGCGGCGGCGGGCACTGAGGCTGGCGTCAGACGGGCGCTGGACCGACTGGCGCAGCACAGGCTGGTGACCGCGGAAGAGATCGGGGACCGGATCGTCTACTCGCTGAACCGCGACCACGTGCTGTACCCGGCGGTCACGGCGCTTCTGCGCGCAGAAGACGAGCTTCCCGTCGGCTGCGCGGAGAGATCTCGCCTGGCAGGTCCAGCCTGTCGCCGCGGCGCTGTACGGATCGGCGGCGCGCCGCGACGGCAATGTCGGCAGTGACATCGATATCCTGCTGGCCTGGGGGCGCGCGAAGGCGAGCAATGGGCCGAGCAAGTCCACGGGCTGCGTGACCTGGTACAGCGCTGGACCGGCAACCGCTGCCAGGTTACCGACCGGTCTCTGGGGTCGCTGCGGCGTCTCTCCCGTGCACGCGAGCCCATCGTCGACGAGTGGCGCAAGGACGACGAGTGGCGCAAGGACGCCGCCAGCCTGGCGGGTGCCTCGGTCAGCCCGCTTGTGGGGGAGATGTGACCAGCCGCCTGCGCCGCCGCTCGTGTACTGCCGAGGATGCTCACGTCCGCGCGACGCACGCTCGTGCGTACCTGGAGATTGCCAAGCTGATCCGCAGCGATGCCGACAAGCCCGAGGACCTTAACTTCAACCACGTGGCCGCGGGCAACGCCGTTCTGGCTGCGATCGCAGCAAGTGACGCCAGTGCTGCAAGCTCCTGGGCGAGCGATCACGAGGACAAGATCGTCGCCCTGCTGGAACAGGTGCGCTTCGGGACGGGCACAGACGAGGTGCAGGCACGCCGGGCCCGCGACCTGGCCCGGGCGCTGGCTACCGCTCTCGATCTCAAGGATGACTTGCACTACGGCACTCTCATGATCGAAGCTCCCGAGCTGCCACATCGGGCGACGGTGGGCATCGCCTGGCCTGGTTCGGGTTTGCCTCCTAAGCAGTAGGCCGGAGGTTCGAGTCCTGCTCGGGGCGCCGCTAAATGTCCAGCTCAGGCGGGCTGCGCGCGTCGGCCGTGCCATTGCCGGATGCGTCAGGCTGCCCCTCGCGTGCCACATACGTGCCATGGGAAATTCCGGCGAGGTCCTGGCGGGTTTGCTCTGCGACGGCGTCCGCGAGAGCGCGCTGCCGGTCTGGGGTCGAGTGCAGATAGATCAGCGCGGCCCGGCTGCTGCTGTGACCCATCCGTTCCATCAGCTCGCGGAGGTTGGCTCCGGCGTCGGCCACCAGGTGGTTGCCGGCATGGCGGAGGTCGTGGAAGTGAGTTCCGGCCTGGTCCAAGGCCAGGCGGACGCACTGATTTCGGCGCGAGCGGTAAACCTGGCGTCCGCGCGCTCGGCGAATCACGTACGCCTGCCGCCATGGTTGCCGCCGTGTAGCACAGGTGTCGTGCTGCGGCACGGTTACCCTGCTGAGCGGATTGACGACAGGCGGTCCTGGACAGGCGGCGCGTCTGATGGCGCGGTTGGGTCTTGGCCGCTGGAGAAGCCGGAGCCCTGATACCGGAGTTCTGTCTGCAGTACTCAAGTATCGTTAGTGATACTGAGATATCATCCTCACGTGGATGTCTCTGATCCGGCGACCGTGCTGGCTGGGGGCCTGACTATGCCTCTCTTGCACGCTCTGTCCAGCCGCGCCTCTCCGGCGACCGTGGCACAGTTGCGCCGGGCTGCGGCTGCAGGTACAGAGGCAGGCGTCAGGCGCGCGCTGGACAGACTCGCACGGCACGGGCTTGTGACCACGCAGGAGATCGGCGACCGAGTCGTTTACTTGCTCAACCGCGAGCACGTGCTGTATCCGGCGGCGACGGCGCTTCTGCGCGCCGAAGACGAGCTTCCCCGTCGGCTGCGCGGCGAGATCTCCGCTTGGCAGATCCCGCCTGCCGCAGCGGCGCTGTATGGCTCGGCGGCACGCCGGGACGGGGACGCCGCTAGTGACATCGACATCCTGCTGGTCAGGCCCGTGAGCCTGGGGTCACAGGAGCGTGAGCTGTGGAATGACCAGGTCCACCGGCTACGCGGCCTGGTGCAGCGCTGGACCGGCAATCGCTGCCAAGTCACTGATCGGACCGTGGCGGCGCTACTGCGGCTGTCGCGCGCACGCGAGCCCATCGTTGATGAGTGGCGTAAGGACGCTCTGAGCCTGGCCGGCGCCGACATCAGCCCGCTTCTGGAACAGACATGACCGGCCGCGGCCGCCGTCGGCCATGCACGGCCGAGGATGCTCGCACTCGCGCGGCGCACGCCCGCGCGTACTTGGAAGCTGCCAAGCTGATCCGCGGCGATGCCTACAAGCCCGAGGATCTTAACTTCAACCATGTGGCGGCCGGTAACGCTGTGCTGGCCGCGATCGCGGCGAGCGACGCCTTGTGCTCCAGACTGCTGGGCGAACGGTCGCGCGGACAAGACCACCGGGACGCCGTCGGCCTGCTGGAACAGGTCCGCTTCGGGACAGGCACTGACGAAGCGCAGGCGCGGCGTGCGCATGGTCTGGCTCGGGCGCTGGCCACCGCCCTCGACCTGGGAGATGACTCCCATTACGGCACCCTCATGGTCGGCGCCACCGAGCTACGACGGCTCATACGCGCCACTGAGCTCCTTGTGTCGGCTGCAGTAGAGGTGACCTGATTGGAGGTCCGAACGAATCCGCCGCGTAGGCCCCTTCGTTGAGTAACCCCCGGTCGATGGCCGGAACCCGTATGGCTGGGAGCCAGCGGCGGCCGGGTCATGCCCTCCCGATCGCAGGAACACCGCCAGTCCCAGGGTAGAGGAGGCGCCCGTCCCGGCCGTGGCTCACGCGCGTGCGGAACGTGGAAACCCTGTCAGGAGCCGCCGCTGTCCCGTTCAGGTGGCAGCGGGCCGGGTGGGCCGACCGCAAGGGAGGCTGATGTTCCTGGCGGGACAGGACGGCTGAGAAGCGAATGCCGGTGCGCCGAAAGGCGGCGCGAAACCGCGGCAGGTGGCTGGACCTCCGCTGGCCGCCGCGAAGTAAGCGGGCCGCGCAGCGGGAGGCCGCGGCCCAGCGCGCCGCCCGCGCGCTGGTGGAATATCCGGTCGTGTACTACGCCCAGGCGGACCCGGAGATCGCCGGGGGGCTTCGCACGCCCTGGCCTGGCC
>JBOHCP010000539.1:0-4118 GCA_050698875.1 Streptosporangiaceae bacterium
GTAGCTATGCCGAACGGCGGGCAGCAGCGGGGTACGGGCACTGGCGTATCGGGGGATGCGTTGGGCGTTTTGCACCTGTCAACCGGTGGCCAGCCGCGCGAGCGAGTTCGACTTCGGCGTCTACCGTTCGGGAGGACAGGCAGTCACCCAGGGCCTGCGGCTGTACCAGGGCCGGGCCGGCGCGCACCTGTTCACCTACCCGCCGTTCGCGGCGATCCTGTTTATCCTGGTCGCCGCCGTGCCGCCGGTGAGGGCCAGGCTGGCATGCGAGCTGATATCGCTGCTGGCGCTGGCCCTCGGCCGCCCGCATCACGCTCAGGCTGGCTGGCTACCGGGCGTCCTGGCGGGTGCTCGCCGCCACCGTGGCCATCGGGATGACGCTGGAGCCCGTCTACCACACGTTCTTCCCGGGTCAGGTCAACCTGATCCTGCTCGCGCTGATCCTGGCGGACGTGTGGCGCACGTCGCAGGGCCGGCCGGGGTCCTCGTCGGTATCGCGGCCGCCGTCACGCTCACGCCGCTGATCTTCGTCGTGCTGCTGCTGCTCGCGGGCCGCACCAGGGCCGCCCTGACGGCGGCCGTCACGTTCGTCGCCTGCGGCCTGCTCGGCTATCTCCTCGCTCCCGGCGACTCGCGGGTGTACTGGCGGCATCACCTCGTCGCCGACACAAAGCGGCTGGGCGCGGCGACCGTGACCGGCACGACCGGACTGCTGGTGTCGCCCGTCTCCTTGACCCACCACCTGGCTGGGGACCCTGGTGGCCAACTGCTACCTGCTGGCCGGGCTCGGCTTCCTCGGCTATAGGGGCTGGCGACCTCGGCCATCACGGGTCCGCCTGGCCGGCCCCGTCCGGCCCGTTCCCGGCCCGGTCAGGCCCTGCTCGATCGGGCCCTGCTCGATCGGGCCGGTGACGCCGGCCTGCCTTCCCGTTCCCGCGACGCAGGCTGAGCCATGAGCCGGCCAGGAACACCGGGAGGGCCACCCCGAGCAGCAGCGCCGTGCCGGAGAACGCGCTGTCCAGGAAGTCGCTGCCTACCCGCGCGACGAGGTAGTAATACAGCACCACGACGGCGGCCAGCAGCAGGTAGCCGCCAAGCGCGTCGGTCAGCACGTGCCACAGGAGGGCAGGCCAGCCGCGACCGGCCCAGCCCGTGTAGCGGGTGAGGGGCAGGCCGGACCGTACCCGCCGTGCCGCGGTCCACAGTCCGATGGCCAGCACCGCCATGAGCAGCACGTAACCGGTCACGATGGGGATCAGATCCGAGCGGATGAGGTGGGAGGACATGTCGGCCGTCAGGCGCGCAGCAGGAAGTGCCAGCCACGGATGAACAGGTGCCAGCCCAGCCACAGCCACAGCGCGAACAGCGCCCACCGGCCCGGCGGATAGCGCATGATCGCCCGGAAGGTGGCGCTCAGCGTGGGCACGGTCCCGCTGATGCCGCTGAGGGCGAGCCCCTCCCAGGCGAAGACGGCACCAATCAGCACCGCCCAGATCACGTAGCCAAGCACCGGATGATTAC
Source organism: Streptosporangiaceae bacterium (assembly GCA_050698875.1). Classification (GTDB taxonomy): domain Bacteria; phylum Actinomycetota; class Actinomycetes; order Streptosporangiales; family Streptosporangiaceae; genus JAJYUU01. The sequence goes on from JBOHCP010000539.1 coordinate 1,522, forward strand.
CCATCTCGACCTCCGGGTCGCACAACGGGATGCGAAAACTGACCCTATGCCGGGATCAGGCTCGGCAGTGCCAGATGGGTGAGCGCTTTACCGTCGCGACGGGACACCGGCTCGGCTGGCCGAGGTGGCCTGCCGTTACGGCAACGTCGTTGGCTCCGAATGACTCCGCACATTTTGCCCGGTCTCGTCCTAACTTGTTTACCGTGCCCCATTGACAGGTACGACGTACTTGCGGAGCCTTGTTAGCCTCGAAGGATTACCCCCATGGGCTCGGGCCCGGCGGACCAGTATTTCCGCACCCACCTAGGAGTACCCGTGACCGAGACGCGCGACGACACCTATGCCTGGCTGACGCAGGAGGCATACGACCGGCTCAAGGCCGAGCTCGAGCACCTGGCTGGCCCCGGCAGGATAGAGATCGCGACGAAGATCGAGGCGGCACGGGAAGAGGGTGACCTGAAAGAGAACGGCGGCTACCACGCCGCGAAGGACCAGCAGGGCATGCAGGAGGCTCGCATCCGCCAGCTCACCCACATCCTGCAGAACGCCCGGGTTGGCGAGCCGCCTCGCACCGCAGGGGTCGTCGGGCCAGGCATGACCGTCACCGTCAGGTTCGAGCGCGACGAGGACGAGGTGACCTTCCTGCTGGCCTCCCGGGAGGAGGTCGGTTCGCCCATCGACGTGTACTCGCCGAAGTCACCGCTCGGCAGCGCGATCAACGGCAAGAAGGTAGGCGAGACGGCCACCTACACGCTGCCGAACGGTCGCTCCACGACCGTCGAGATCCTTGAGGCAGTGCCCTACGGCGGCAGCTAGGCCAGCCAGGCCACACGTGCGCGTGGCCGCCTGCAATCAGATCGCAGGCGGCCACGCGGCTGTCTGGGTCCGGTGGCTGGCGGCCCCCGCCGGCCAGAGCTAGACGGCGCCCAGATCGGCGGGCTCGGCCCGCTCTGCCGCCGGCTGCTGGTCGACCGGCTGCACCCGACTGCGCAGCGGGATCTCCTTGACCGCCACGGCCAGCACCAGCACCAGCACCGTCGCCGGGATGGCCCACCAGAAGACCGCGTCTACCGCGTGGCTGATGGCGTAGAACGCGGCGTCCCTTATGTGCGTGGGCAGGCTGTTGATCGTGACCGGGTCGAACTGCCCGCCGCTGGCCGCCAGGTGCGCTCCCGGCAGCTTGGCCGCCATCGTCTCCGTGAGCTTCTTGATGAAGATCACGCCGAACAGCGAAACGCCAAGCGACCCGCCGATCTGCTGGAAGAAAGCGCGAGAGCTGCTCGCGACGCCCATGTCGCTCTGCCGCACGCTGTTCTGCACGATCAGCGAGGTGATCTGCATCAGCAAGCCCATGCCGAGGCCGAAGACGACGAAGTACCCGGCTGACTTCAGCGTGCTCGTGTTCGGGCCGAGGTGCGTCAGCAGGTACAGGCCGATCGTCATGGTGACGGCCCCGATGACCGGAAGGATCTTGTACCGCCCGGTCTTGCTGGTGACCTGTCCGGAGACGAGCGACGTGGTCGTCGCGCCCAGCATCATCGGGATCAGCGCCAGGCCGCTGCCGGTGGGCGACAGGTGCTGGACGGTCTGCTGGTAGAGCGGCAGGAAGGTCATCGCGCCCAGCATGGCCAGACCGAGCAGGAAGCTCATGCTGGATGCCAGCGAGAAGTTCCGGTTCTTGAACACGTGCAGCGGCAGGATCGGTTCGGCTGCCCTGCCTTCGACCAGGAAGAAGAGCGCCAGCATGACCAGGATGACGCCGCCGAGGAGCAAGATCGGCCAGGAGGTCCAGCTGTATTGCGAGCCGCCCCAGGTGGTCAGCAGCACGATCGCCGTCGTTCCGATGGCGGTGACCACCACCCCCGGATAGTCGATCCGGTGCGGGATGCGCTTGCGCGGCAGGTGCAGGGTGAAGTACAGGTACACGAGCGCTGCTGCGCCGATCGGCATGTTGATGTAGAAGATCCAGCGCCAGCCCCAGGCGTCGGTGATGCCGCCGCCGACCAGCGGCCCCCCGATCATGGCCAGTGTCATCGCCGCCATCATGTAGCCCATGTACCGACCGCGCTCGCGCGGTGAGACCAGGTCACCGATGGTAGCGATGGCGCCGACCATCAGTCCGCCGGCCCCGAGCCCCTGGATCGCGCGGAACGCGATGAGCTGGTCCATGCTGCGCGACAGGCCGGATAGCGCCGAGCCGATCAGGAACAGCACGATGGCGATCATCAGCCAGCGCTTGCGGCCGTACTGGTCGCCGAGCTTTCCGTAGAGCAGGGTGGTGACGGTCGCGGCGAGAATGTAGGCGGTGACTACCCAGGCCAGGTGGTTAACGCCATGCAGGTCGCCGACGATTCGCGGCAGCGCCGTGGAGACGACTAGCTGGTCGAGCATCGCGATGATGATCGCGAGGAGCAGACCCGGCAGCACGATGAGGATCTCGCGGCGCGGCCCGGAGGGCAGTTCGCTCGCCGTGACGTCCGCTGCCGCGTTCTGACCTGTTTCCACGAGTAGAACGGCGACACGCCGCTGAGAATGTATGAGATTGCACTGTACTGCTGGGATTATCGAGCGTGATGGTGGTGGATTGTCCCAGGAGG
>JBOHCP010000540.1:0-4115 GCA_050698875.1 Streptosporangiaceae bacterium
GCCGCGGCGGACTCGGCCGCGGCGGTTGCGTCGCCGAGTTGGTCGCGAGCCCGCTGCGCGGCGTCGCGCTCGGCCTCGGCTCGCTCGGCGCGGACCCGGGCGCGCTGGCCCGCTTCCTTGTAGACGCCGAAGGCGAGCAGCTCGACCAGCAACTGCTGGCGCTTGGCCGGGGTCGCGCGCAGGAACTCGGCGAAACCGCCCTGCGGCAGCAGCACCGACTGGGTGAAGTGCTCGTAGCTGAGGCCTAGCAGGTCCTGCACCGCGACCTTGACGTTGTCCGGGCCTTCGGCGAGCTGCTCGGCGCTGGCCTGCAGGATCTCGGTGAGCGTCGCGGCCGGCGGCACGCTGGCGTCCAGTCGCTCCAGCCTGGCAGCCTTGGTGCTGACGCGGCCCTGCTTGTCGCGCTGCAGCGACCGGACGGCGACGTAGCGCTGCCCGGCCAGCTCGAAGATCAGGCTGACCCGGCACGCGTTGGCCGACGGCGCGAGCGCGTTGCGGACCTCCTTCTCGTTGTCCCAGCGCGGCACGGTGCCATACAGCGCGAAGCACAGCGCGTCTATGACCGTGCTCTTGCCCGCGCCGGTCGGGCCGGTGAGCGCGAAGAAGTCGACATCGGTGAAGTCAATCTCGGTCTCAGCCCGGTAGCTGCCGAAGCCGTCGAGGATCAGCCGGAGCGGACGCACGGTTAGCAGTGTGCCGGAAAGTGCCGGCCTGCGGGGCCGAGTGCGGTCCGTCGGCTCGGCCGAGCCTCACGGGTGGCCCGTTGCTACGGCCGGAGCGCTAGCCACGCGGCACCCGCGGCACCCGCGGGCACAGCAAGGTCACCGCGACGAGCGCTGCAGACGATCCCTAGCTGACCTCGTTCAGCTTGCCGGTCGCCACGTCGAAGACGAAGCCCCGGATCGCGTCCTTGTGCGGAACGAACGGACTGGCGGCGATGCGCGCCTTGGACTGCCGGACATCCTCCTCGATGTCTTCGAACGCCTCGGCAGCCCACGCCGGCTTGACCCCCGTGTCGTCCTGGATGGCGCGCTTGAATCCATCGTCGGTGAATGTCAGCATGCCGCAGTCGGAGTGGTGCATCAGGATGATCTCCCGCGTCCCGAGCAGGCGCTGGCTGATGGCCAGGGACCGGATCTCGTCGTCGGTGATGACGCCGCCGGCGTTGCGGATCACGTGAGCATCGCCTTCGGTCAGGCCGAGGATCGCGTACACGTTGAGCCTGGCGTCCATGCAGGCGACCACCGCGACGCCCGTCGTCGGCGCCATCGGCAGCGACCCCCGGAACTGCTCCGCGTACCGGGCGTTGTTGGCGAGGAGTTCGTCGGTGGCGCTCATCCAACCTCCGTGGTGTGTGGTAGCTCGGTCTGGCGGCCCGAAGTTGGACGCGACGACAGCCCCATATTACCTACTAAGCAACTGGCAAATTTGGCGCGGGTCACGCCGGACCGCCGTCCGCGAGTACGCCCCGCAGTTCCGCCATCGACTCGCGGAAGATGCCCGGCAGGTCCGGCTCACCCTGCTCGCTGACCCAGCGTGCGAAGGCGATCTTGAAGACGGCGACCCCGGTCTCGGCGGCCAGGCCGGCGGCGGGGTCCGGGATACCGCGGTCGCGAAGCGCGCCTGCCACCGCGGCGGCGAACGCCGCGAGCTTGATCAGCTCGCGTTCGCGTAGCTCCGCGTTCGCGGACACGATGGCGTCGCGCAGCCTGACCCGTTCGGGGTTCTCCTGGAACATGGCACCCGCGGCCTCGAATGCCGCCGTTACCGCCTCCATCGCTGTCGCCGAGGCCGGCGCGTCGGCAACAGCGCGTGCCAGCAGGTCCCGCAGCCTCTCCATGCCGGAGAACAGGACCTCGCGCTTGTCAGCGAAATGCCGGAAGAACGTCCGCTCGGTCAGTCCGGCCCGCGCGGCGATCTCCGCGACCATGGTCTGCTCGAACCCTTGCTCGGCGTAGAGCTCCAGCGCTGCCTTCGCCAGCCGGCCGCGCGCGTCCGGCTCCCATCGACCCATGGCATGATGCTACGTGATGGCAGTGACTGTCATCACGTGTGCTAGCCTGATGACAGTCACTGACATCAGGAGGGTTCTCATGCGGGTATTCGTCACGGGCGCGTCCGGCTGGATCGGCTCGGCTGTCGTCCCTGAGCTCATCGGCGCGGGCCACCAGGTCCTCGGGCTCGCCAGGTCGGACTCATCGGCCGACGCCATCGCCGCCGCCGGAGCCGAGGTGCTCCGCGGTGACCTGGACGACGTAGGCGCCCTGGGTACCGGCGCCGCTAGCTGCGACGGCGTCATCCACCTCGCGTTCATCCACGACTTCACCAACTTCGCGGCGTCGGTAACCGCCGACCGGCAAGCCATCGAGACGATGGGCGCCGCGCTCGAGGGCTCCGGCAAGCCCCTCGTCATCGCCGCCGGGACGCCCGCGGTGCCAGGCCGGGTGGCGACCGAGCGCGACGAGCAGCGGCCTGGTGGCCCGGTGGCGGACCGGGCAGCAAACGGTCGGGCGACGCTCGCCCTGGCGGGCCGGGACGTCCGGTCGTCTGTCGTGGGGCTGCCCCGGACGGTGCACGGCGACGGCGATCGTCACGGCTTCATCGCCCGCATGGTCGGGATCGCCCGCGACAAGGGGGTCTCGGGCTACGTCGGCGACGGCTCCAACCGCTGGCCGGCGGTGCACGTGCTGGACGCCGCGCACCTGTTCCGCCTCGCGCTGGAGGAGGCCCCGGCGGGCTCGAGGCTGCACGCGGTCGGCGACGAGGCCGTGCCGGTTCGCGACATCGCCGAGGTCATCGGTCGGCACCTGAACCTCCCGGCAGCTTCCGTCCCGGCCGAGGATTTCGGTTTCCTCGGGCAGATCCTTGCGATCGACCAGCCAGCATCGAGCGAACAGACCCGGGAACTGCTCGGGTGGCGGCCGGTCCAGCCAGGACTCATCGACGATCTCGACAAGGGTCACTACTTCGCCTGAGCAAGCGCTCGTCGCCGCCGGAGCGGGTGCGGCGAGGTCGCCGGCCGCGGTTCAGGCGTTGAGGGCGCCGTCGATGAGATGGGTGGTGCCGGACACGTAGGACGCCTCGTCGGACAATAGCCACAGCACCAGGCTGGCGACCTCCTGCGCGGTGCCGTAGCGGTGGCCGAGCGGGACCCGGGCGGCGGTCTGCTGGTACACACTCTCCGGATCGGCCGGGTTGATCTGAGCGGTCAGGTGCCTCGCCATCCGGGTGTCGATGTGGCCCGGCGCGACCCCGTTGACTCGGATGCCGAACGGCGCGCCCTCGAGCGCGGCGCATCTGGTCAGGCCGACCACGGCGTGCTTGGAGGCGACGTAAGGAGCGAAGGTGACGCTGCCGCGGATGCCGGCCATCGAGGCCGTGTTCACGATGGCCCCTGCCTTCTGCTCCTTCATCACCCGCAGCACGGCGCGCAGCCCCAGGAAAACGCCGCGGCAGTTGACCGCGAGGACCCGGTCGAAGTCGTCGACTGACAACTCGGTCATCGGGGCCAGCCGCCCCTCGATGCCGGCGTTGTTGAAGAACAGGTCGATCCGCCCGTGCTGCCCGACCGCGGCCTGCACGTACGACTCGACGTCGGCCTCCTGACTGACGTCGGCCAGCACCGGCAGCGCGTCTTCGATCGCCGTGGCGGCCTCCGCCAGCGGGTCGGCGGCCCGGTCGACGAGGACGAGGCGCGCCCCCTCCGCCGCGAGCCGCAGCGAGACCGCGAGGCCGAACCCGGAGGCGGCTCCGGTCACCACGGCGACCTTCCCGGCAAACCGATCAGCCATCCGCAGCTCCGTTCCCGTGCTCGGCCGGGGGGATGACCGCCCGGAACCCGCCGGATGAGGCGGGGGCCGGCGGCCCGGTCGCCTTGGCCATGATCGACTCGTGGCGCTCCAGGATCCGCGGGTCCCAGTCGTGGTCGGTGAGCAGGTAACGCGTCCCGGCGCGGACTGCGTCGACGAGCTTGGCCGCGACATTGGCCGGCGGCATCCCGCCCGCGAGCATGGCGTGCATGCGCACTCGCGTCTCCAGGCCCGCGTGCGCGTCCCGGTCGCCCCGCAGCCCGGCCGGTCCCGCGTGTGCGTCCCGGTCAGCCGGCAGCCCGGTCG
>JBOHCP010000541.1:0-4115 GCA_050698875.1 Streptosporangiaceae bacterium
GGCCCCGCCCGGCCGACGTGCCGGCTGGCCCGCGGGCCGCCGCGGCGCGACAATCCCGGCATGACCACAGCCCCCGAAGCCATCACCCAGCCCGCCCGGCATGTCCTTTCCCTGCCCCAGGAGTGCAACTGCGGCCTGTGCATCCCGGCGTGGATGCGGCGGCGCGGCAAGCAGAAACGGTATTCCGAGCCGGTCAGCCTCGCTGACGCCATGGACCGGGAAGACCAGGCCGCCTGGCCGGTCATGGTCGCCCAGCACGCGGCCTGCCTGGTCGCGCTGACCGCCGCGGCCGCCTGGGCGGTGACCGCCGATCGCGGCAGCGACCTCGGCGCTCCCGAAGTCGGCCTGCCCCTGCTCATGTTCGCCGGCGAGCTCGCCGCCGCAGTCCAGCCCGGCGAGCATCGCGACCAGCTCCCGGCCAGCCTCGTCGCCGCCAGCGAGCAAGCCATCACCACCGCAACCTTCACCGCCGCCGGATGCCTCGCAGGCCTGGTCGATGCCATCCAGGCCATGTCAGCACTCGCCAGCTAAAAACAGCGTCTCGACAGCCCCTTAACCGAGGTCACTAGCTGCGGCTGCCCTACTAGGAGCCGGTATAACCGTGACTGTCACGCCCTGCTGCCGGCCAGCCTGCAGGGTCCCGCTGTCCGGGGTCAGAGTGTGACCGGCGGTGCAATATGGTGAGGGTATCGGGTCGGGGAACGGACAAGTTCCGAAGACAGCTGGCGAGTGCCTGGCGAGACGCTGGGCGACGGGCTCGGCGCCGCGACCACCGGAACTGTCGTAACTGGGGCCGTGGTCGGGGTGGATTGACCGGTCGTTGCTGCCGGTTTGGCCGGCCCGGTGATGGTCACGGTGGATGCCGGCTGGGTGCCGGCTGGCCGCGGTGTGGTCGTGCTTCACCGCGTCGGCGGCCGACCCGCTGCCTGCGAGAACGATGATGCGGCCGCGACCGCGTAGGGCACGGGGTGCGCCCGGAGCCCCACTTGGCGGCAAGGCCGGCCGGGCTGATCTGGACCGGGAAGCCCGCCGGGCCGAGTCGGCCGGCCCGGCTGACCGCTCGCACGCGGTACCTGATCGCGTCGGGGGAGTTGTCTGACACCAGTCGCAGCACCTGGTGCCGCAGACCGGGCGGCAGCCCCACGAGCGGCAGAACGCTGAAGAGAGCGGCGGGCTGAGCGTACGCCGCTTACGCTCCCCGCAAATCTCGCCGCTTTCGATGTGCCTGCTGACGCGCTTGCGCAGCGGGATCGTGAGCGTTCCGTCCCGGCCGGCCAGTATGGCGTCAAGCTCCGCACACGCCTCGCGGCCGGTGCGCGCGACGAGCAGCGCGCCGAGGGAACGTTCATGCTGACCGCGCGCCCGCGATGCCAGCGCGTGCGCCTGATCCAGCAGAACACCGAGTGCATCGGCGCAGTCGGACCCTTCCACTCGTGCCGCAAATTCAGCTCGATGACCTCGCGGTCTGAAGGATTCAGGACAGCCAGCGCGGCGGTGACGAGTTCTCTCAGCTCGGCCCGGTCAGCTCCCGATGAAGCGCCAGCCTGCGCGTCGGTCACGTCGGCCCCCCGTCGAGTGAGGTGAAGCGCACCCGTCCGCGCAGCCGGCGGTAGCACTCATTCCGGGCGACCGCGTAGATGGACGGCCGCAGTCGGTTCGGATCTCGCAGGCCGCCCACCTTCGCGGCCTGCGACGACGAACGGGTCCTGAACCGCGTCGGCCGCGTCAGCGGGCTCGGCAAGCAGCGACCTGCAGTAAGCGTGCAGGGCCGCGGCATAGATGTCATAGGCTGCCGCAAGCCCAGCCGGGTCGCCAGCGACGATGGCGGCGGCGATCTCACGATCGCGCGTGGCCCAACCGTAGGGGGACCAGAGCCCTGGTGGACAGTCGCGACGCTCACATCTGGCCGGAGTGCCCCGATCTCGCATGCCGAACGCCGGACCTGGCAACGGCCGGCCAGAGCCCGGCGGTCGGCTGACTTCATCAGAGCGACGCATAGTCGGAGTCGATGGGGAGCTTGCTCGACCAGCGCCCGGACGCCATGTCGTAGGCGATCACGTACTCGTTATCCGTGACCCCGGTACCGAGGAGCAGTCGCCGATCGACGTCTGACCGTAGAGCGCGCCACCGGGGAACTCGGCGTGCGACTTCGCCGTGACCCACTGTGCCCAGAGCACCGCGCCGCTGTTGCTGCACAGCTCGAGGCGCTGCTGCCGCCGGACGACTGCTGTGCGCCAGGGCCGCCGCTCACGTGCGCGGCGGCAGCCCCGGTGCTCAATCCAGACGTGGTCGCGCTGACAGGCGTGGTGTGATGCACCGGCAGAATCAGTGCCCCAGTCACGGCAGCGGCTGACAAGAGACCGCCGGCAACAATGGCAGCGGCGCGGGCAATCGTGTTCATCGGAACTCCTCGCGGTGCGCCCGTGCCCACCATGGTGGGCGCGGGCATCTGGTCATTTCACCGGTAGGAGCCGCGAGCTAGTCGCTCGCCAACAACTTTTGGGGTCCTCGCTAGATCGTGTGGATTTCGGGGAGCGGGAGCTTTCCGGCGATGAGGTAGATGATGGTGATCATCTTGGCCTTCGAGCGGTAGCCGCGGGCCCGTCGTTTGGCAGCCTGGATGAGTGAGTTGGTTCCTTCCAGAAGCCCGTTGCTCAGCTGGCTGTCCGGCCAGGCGATGATCCCATCCCAGTGGGCCTCGACCGTGGAGACGAACTTCTTGACGGGCTCGAGCCGGGAGCGCCTGGCCCCGTAGCACCAGCGGCGGAGGTACATCTCGGCCTCTTCACGGGTCGGCTGCTCATAGAACCCGTTGAAGTCGTCCCGCCACCGGGCAGCCCGGGCGGTCCGCAGCCGCATCGACGGCCGGGTCAGCCATGTCAGTTGCTCACGCTGCCTGACGGTGAGGCTGGATTCGTTCTTCAGCCAGGCGTAGCGGCTCCGCTTGAGTTCGGGGCGGGTCTTTGCCTCGGCTCGCCGTACTTCGCCGACCGCCTCATTGGCTTTGGCTGCAACGTCAAACCGGTCAAAGATGATCTGCGGCCGGTGAAGCCCGGCTGGCGTGCCGGTACGTCCCCGCCGGGTTCGGACTGAACCGCCACGGTGGCGCTCACCGGCTCTGTCGCCTCTGCGGGGATGGCGGCGCCGGGCCCCTGCTCTGCCGCTTCTGTGTCGGGCTGCTCACTCAGGTGCAGGCCGATGCCCTTGACGAAGGCGGGGCTCATGTCGCAGCACACCCGCTCTACCTGGGTCTTAGGGGTTCCTCCGTGGGCAGCCAGGTCAGCAGCGAACGCCTTGACCGTCTCGGCGTCCCTGCCCGGGGTAGCGAACATCACCCGGCGCTTGTCGAGGTCCATGAAGATCGAGACGTAGTCCTGGCCGCGGCGAGCCGAGGTCTCGTCCATGCCGACCCGGCTGACACCCGAGTAATCCAAGGTGGCCGGGTGAGGTTGACGTGATGCTCGATCACCCGCCAGATGCGAGTGTCGTGCTCTCTTGCCATCGCTGCCAGCGGCGCGATCGGCATGTGCCTGGCAAAGGTGAGCATCGCCACCTCCATGAGCAAAGTGAACCCGCTCCCCGGACGAGCCCAGGGGACTGCCACCAGATGGACACCGTGCTCGGCGCAGTGGGTTCCTGGCACCCGGGCTGACAGGAACGCCTGGTGCTCGAAGAAGTCCAGATGCCGCCAGATCTTCTCGATGGTGTCATGAACCGGACAGGCAAACTCCCGGCAGCCCTCGACCGGACAGGCAAACTCCCGGCAGCCCTCGACCGGACAGGCGAACGGTGAGCCGCGAGCGAAGTCCAGTCCGATCTCCAGCTTCCCGGCTTCCTCATCGAACGCCGCCGAAGTCACCTGCCACGGTAACCCCAGCCCCAGAGCGGCCCCGAACAACGCGAACAGGCCCGGATCACCCATGTGGCAGCTCCCTCGACGGCGCACTTTAACCGGCGCCGAAACTACGTCAAGGGAACCAGGAGCCGGGAGTGCTACCCACACGATCTAGCCCGAGTTTCCTGGATAAGTTGATCTTGTGCTTGTTTCTGCTGGTCAGTCGGCGTGCCGGGGGTGGTCTGGCGTATTACCCATGTCAGCGCCTGGGAGCGTAGCG
>JBOHCP010000542.1:0-4114 GCA_050698875.1 Streptosporangiaceae bacterium
CCTTGTCCTTATAGGCGTTGACGCCAGCCATGTCGATGCCGCCCAGGCTGGACAGCACACCGACGGCGGGGCCGTCGTGGGCAAGGTCGGCAACCTCGGCGGCGTGCAGCAGCGCCTTGGTGGGGATGCAGCCGCGATGCAGGCAGGTGCCGCCTACCTTGTCCCTCTCCACGAGGGCGACCCGCTTGCCCAGCTCGGCCGCGCGTAGCGCGCATGCGTAGCCGCCGCTGCCGCCACCCAGGATGACGAGGTCGTAGCGGCCCGGGTCGAAGCCAGCTTCCGTCACGTGAAACTCCTTGTCCGTGTCGGGCGCGGTGCGCCCGTGCCGCGAGGGCGTCCAGGCGTTACAGCCGCCCCTCGGCCACGTCGGCCGCGACCTGGACGAGCAGCCGGACCGCGGCCCCGGTCCCGCCCTTGGGGGTGTATCCGTACGGCTCGCCCTCGTGGAAGGCCGGGCCTGCGATGTCCACATGTGCCCAGCGCACGCCGTCGGGCACAAATTCCTTGAGGAACAGCCCGGCCACAAGCATGCCGCCGTACCGGTCGCCGGCGACGTTCGCGATGTCGGCGACCGCGGAGTCCAGGCCCTTGCGCAGTTCTTCGGGCAGCGGCATCGGCCAGGCCTGCTCACCGGCGCGGCGGGCGGCGTCGGCTACGGCGGCGGCGACGTCCTCGTCGCTGCCCATCACCCCGGCTATCCGCGGGCCGAGGGCGACCAGCTGGGCGCCCGTCAGCGTGGCCACGTCGATGAGCAGGTCCGGTGCATCCTCGGCAGACCGGGCGAGCACGTCGGCGAGCACCAGCCGGCCTTCCGCGTCGGTGTTGAGAACTTCTACCGTTTTGCCGCCGAAGACCGTGATCACGTCAGACGGCCGCTGCGCCTGGCCGCCAGGCATGTTCTCCGCTATGGCCAGGTAGCCGACCACGTTGACGGCGAGCTTCAGGGCGGCGATTGCCTGTACCGCACCGAGCACGGCGGCTGCGCCGCTCATGTCGGACTTCATGGCCTCCATGGCCTTGGGTGGCTTCAGCGACAGGCCGCCGGAGTCGAAGGTGATGCCCTTGCCGCAGAACACCACGGTCTTCGTCGCGGCCGGGTGCCGGTAGCCGAGCCGGACCAGCCGTGGCGGGTGCCCCGAGCCCTGACCGACGCCGGTGAGCCCGCCGTAGCCGCCGCTGGCCAGCGCGGTGTGGTCGAGCGCCAGGAAGTCCACGCCGGCAGCGCGCGCGACGCGCTCGGCCTCGGCCGCGAAGGTCTCCGGGTACAGGTGCGACGGGCTGGTATTGACCAGGTCGCGCACGAGCGCTATCGCGTCGGCCAGCACCTGCGCACGGCCCGCGGCGGCCCCGACCGTGGACAGAATGGTGATGTCCGGCTCGCTCTGCTGGTCACCCGCGCGGTACCGGCCGAAGGTGTACCGGCCGAGCAGCGCGCCGAGCGCCACCGCCTCCGTCTCGGGCTCGTCCCTGGCCGGCAGGCAGATCGCGACCGAGGCCGCCTTGGTGCCCGCGGCCGCCCGCACGGCCGCGCCGGCGGCCCGGCGCAGCGATTCAAGCCGACCCCGTTCCCCGTCCTTATGGTCGGCAGGGCCGAGTCCGGCCGCGATGATGAGCGGCGCGGCGAGTCGCCCGCCCGAGGCGATGCGCGTCAGCTCGTCCTGCTTGCCGGTCGCACCGAGCGCCGTCAGGGTATGGCCGAGCGTCCCGCCGAGCGCCGCGTCGACGTCATCCGATCCGGCCGCGGGAACAGGGCCGTCCGGGGTCAGGGTGACCCCGACGACAAGGGCGTCTGCTGCTGCGGTGCGGGCCGCGCTGGTGCTGATAGTGAGGGGATTCGCCACGGAAGCCCAGCCTAGTGGCAGCCGCGTCTCAGCTTGGCCCCGGCCCGAGCGGGCGCCGGGGCGGGCCGGGCAGGCTACTGCGGGCGGTCGGTCCGCGCGGCGTGACGGCGCTCCTGGGTGCCGCGGCTGACCACCGGGCCCGGCCGGAGGCGTACCTCCGGCGCGGACATCGGCGCGGCGGGGTACGTGCCCTCGCGGGCGGCCTCGATCCGCTGCATGAGCTCGGCGTCCTCGCGCATCTCCTCGCCGCTCGGCGAGAGCGCGATCGTCGCGGTCATGATGAACGCGAGAATGCTGATGCCGATCAGCAGCGGGAGCAGGAAGTTCTCGGCGGTTGCGCCGCCGCCGGCCATGTTCAGGCCCCCGCCACTGCCTGCTGGCCACATGTGCAGCGCTGCCATGCCCGTGTAGTGCATGCCGCTCACGGCCACGCCCATGATCAGCGATGCGCCCAGAGTGGCGCGCAGGCCGGACAGGTTGAAGCCAGCCCACAGCGCGGCCGTCGCGGCGACGATGGCGACGACCACCGACAGGGCGAACAGGCTGGGGCTGAAGGTCATCCGGCCCGGCAGCCGCACGGCGGCCATCCCGGTGTAGTGCATGGCCGCCACGCCGAGGCCGGTGAAGATTCCCGCCAGCACCAGCGTGCGCCAGCCCGGCGCGCCGAATCCGACGATGAGCAGGCCGATCCCGACAACGACCACAGCGATGAGCATGCTGGCGATCGTGATCAGCACGTTGTAGTGGATCACCTGGCCAGGGACGGTGTAGCCGAGCATCGCGATGAAGTGCATGACCCAGATGCCAGTCGTGCCGATCGACAGCGCAGCGAGCAGTAGCCACCGCAGCCGTTCCCGGCCGGCGGTGGCGCGTGCCCTGGATGTGCACCGCAGCCCCAGGAACGCGCCGAGGCATGACATGAGGTAGCCAAGCACGGGCGTGACGAGCCCATAGGAAAAGTTGTGAACAGTCAGCATCGCGCACACCCCGCCCTAAACTGCACCCATCGGAGACTACTGCCGTCCGAGTACGAGGCGCTCGCAGTTACCCGGAATGTGACATTCTTCTGGCCGCCTGCCAGCGGTCACGGGTGCTGGCCGGCCCGGACCAGGCCGTGCTCGTAGGCGTACACCACGGCCTGCACCCGGTCCCGCAGGCCGAGCTTGGCCAGCACGCGTCCCACGTGCGTCTTGACCGTGGCCTCGGAGACGAACAGCCGCCGCGCGATCTCGGCGTTCGACAGCCCCTGAGCGACCAGAGTCAGCACCTCGCGCTCCCGCTCAGTCAGCTCGGCGAGCAGGTCCGGCCCTGCCTGCTCACCGCCGGGCAGCAGCGCCGCGAACTGATCGATGAGGCGACGGGTGGTGGAGGGCGCGACGACGGAGTCGCCAGATTGCACGGCGCGAATAGCGAACAGCAGCTCCTCTGGCGGCACGTCCTTGAGCAGGAACCCGCTGGCGCCGGCCTTCAGCGCGGCGAAGGCATACTCGTCCAGGTCGAACGTTGTGAGCATGAGCACCCTGGGCAGGTCACCGTCCTGGCGGATCCGCCGGGTCGCCTCGACGCCGTCCAGTCGCGGCATCCGGGCATCCATGATCATGACGTCGGCGGGCAGGCGGCGGGCCAGGTCGATGGCGCCCAGGCCGTCGGCGGCCTCGCCGACCACACGCATGTCCGGCTGGGCGTCAAGCACCATCCGGAACCCGGTCCTGACCAGTTCCTGGTCATCCACCAGAATGATCCTGATCGGGCTGTCCGCCGGGGGAGCGGCATGCGCATCCTGCCCGGTCATGGCGTCACGGCCGTAGCGACCCGGATCGCCTCATCGGCCTCATCGGCCTGGCTGGCCTGGTCGCTCAGGGCAGCAGGCTGGCCAGCTGGCTCGTCGGCGGCGTCGCCCGGTTTGCGGCACGGAAGCCAGGCGCGGACTCCGAACCCGCCACCGGGCAGCCTCCCCGCCGTCACCGTGCCGCCGTACATCGCCACGCGCTCGCGCATGCCGGCCAGGCCGTGGCCGCCCGGCTCGCCGCCCGGCGCGGCCAGGCCATCGTCGGTCACCTGCACGATCAGCCCGTCGGGCTGGTATTCGAGCGTGACGGCTGCGGTAGCGGCGAGTCCGGCGTGCTTGCGGGTGTTGGTGAGGGACTCCTGGACGACCCGGTACGTGGCGAGCTCGGCGCCTTCGGGCAGGTCCCGCGGCCTGCCGGTCAGCGTGTAGGAAACATCGAGGCCGGCCTCCCGGGCCTGGTCGAGCAGCTCGCGCAGCTCCCCGA
>JBOHCP010000543.1:0-4089 GCA_050698875.1 Streptosporangiaceae bacterium
CGGCGCATCGCCGTACGGCGCCGGGATCGCCAGGCCGTAAATGCCGAGGGCCTTCATCTGCGCGATGAGTTTCTCGGGATACTCGTTGGCATGCTCAAGCTCGCGCACCACCGGTCGTACGTCCCGGTCCACGAACTCTGCCACCGTCGCGACGACAGCCTGCTCCTCCGCGGAAATAGCGCTCACGTCTAGATGGTACAGAACAGCGCAATCCCGGCCGGGCAGGGACCGTTCTTTGACGACCTCGCGGTCGGCCAGGAATTCACCGGCGCGCCCGCCGTGACGCTCACCGACGGACTGGCCGCAGCGCACCAGGCGATCGTCGGCGACCGGCTGGCGCTGGCGCTCGATCACGAGCTGAGCCGGGAGGTCACCAGCGGCGGGCCGCTCGCGCCGCCGGCCCTGGTGTGGGACGTCGCGATCGGCCAGTCCACCGTCGTCACCCGGCACGTCCGCGCCAACCTGTTCTACCGAGGGCTGGCGTTCCGGCGCGCTCCCGTGCTCGGCGACACGCTGCGGACTCGCACACAGGTCGTCGGGCTGCGGCAGAACAGGCTCCGGCCCGGTCGCGCGCCGACGGGCCTCGCGGCCCTGCGGATCACCACGACCGATCAGGAGGACCGGCCGGTGCTGGACTTCTGGCGCTGCGCCATGCTGCCGCTGCGGGATCAGGACGCGGACACCGGGCACGCCGACGACCTCGACCACATCGGCAAGGACGCCCCGCCGCCAGACTTTCCGTCGCTGATCGGCGGCTGGCGGCTTGACCGGTTCGCTCGCCGGGCCGCCGGTCCGCGTCCGGCCGAGCTCCGCCCCGGCCAGCGGTTCAGCGGCGCGTGCGGGGACGTGGTCTCCAGCGCGCCCGAACTCGCGCGGCTGACCCTCAACGTCGCCGCGGTGCACCAGGACGCCGCTGCGGCGGGCGGCGAGCGCCTGGTCTACGGCGGTCACACGATCGGGCTCGCGCTCGCGCAGGCGGCTCGCGTCCTGCCGTCGCTGGTCACCGTCGCAGCCTGGCACGGCTGCGAGCACCTCGCCCCGGTGCGGGAGGGCGACACGCTGCGCAGCGTCATCGACGTCGAGAGCGTCGACCAGCTGCCGGGCGCTGGCGGCATCGCGCACCTGCGGTCGCGGGTGCGGGCCGATGGTGATCCCGATCGTGACGTACTCGACTGGCGATACGTTGCGGTGCTCGCCTAAGCTCCACGGGTGGCGCTGGACCTGACCCGCTACACGCGGCCTGGCGACACCGTCGCGTGGGGACAGGCGTGCGCCGAGCCGCTCACCCTGACCGAGGCGCTCGCCGCCCAGCGCAGCCGGCTCGGCGGCGTTCGCTGCTTCACCGGGATCTGCAGCGCCGCCGCCGTGTCGCCGCAGCACTGCGACCACCTGGCCTTCGCCTCCTACACCGCGGCCGGCGCCAATCGGGCGCTCGCCGACGCCGGCGCGCTGGCAATCCTGCCCAGCCACTACTCGCAGCTGCCCGACCTGCTCACCGCCGGGGCGCTGCGGGTCGACGTCGTGCTGCTGTCGCTGCCGCCGGCCGCGCCGGACGGCAGCTTCGGCCCTGGCCTCGGTGCCGACTACCTCACCCCGCTCGTCGGCCGGGCGAGAGTCGTCATCGCGGAGGTGAACGACCAGCTGCCGGACGTTGCGTCTGACGTCCGCATCCGGCCCGAGGACATCGATGTGCTCGTGCCGGTATCCCGTCCGCCGCCCGAGTACCCGGCACCGCCGCCGCGCGCGACCGAAGAGGCGATCGCGGCCCACGTCGCCGGGCTCATCCCGGACGGCGCCACCATCCAGCTCGGCATCGGCAGCATGCCGTCGGCGATCGCCAGGCGCCTCCTCGGTCATCGGGACCTGGGCGTGCACTCGGGAATGATCAGCGACGCGGTCGCGGAGCTGATCGAAGCCGGCGTCGTGACCGGCGCGCGCAAGAGCGTCGACCGCGGCCTGGTGGTGGCCGGCTTCCTCATGGGCAGCCAGCCACTGCTCACGCTCGCCGCCACCGATCGCGCCATCACGCTGCGGGATACGCGCTACACCCACGACCTGGCCGTGCTGGCTGCCCAGCACGGGCTCGTGGCGATCAACTCGGCGACCGAGGTGGACCTGACCGGCCAGGCCAACACGGAGACCGCAGCCGGCCGTTACGTAGGTGCTGTCGGCGGGGCCGTCGACTTCGCCCGCGGCGCCGCCTTGTCGCGCGGTGGCATCCCGGTGCTCGCCCTCCCGTCGACGGCAGTCTCCCCGGCGGGCGAGCGGGTGAGCCGGATCGTCAGCAGGCTCAGCGGGCCGGCCACCCTCGGCCGGGCTGACGCGGGCGTCATCGTGACCGAGTATGGAGTAGCCGACTTGCGCGGGCTGCCGCTGCCGCAGCGGCGGGAGCGCATGCTGGCGATCGCCCATCCCGACCACAGGCAGGCGCTTGCGGCGGACGACCAGAAGGAGAGCCCATGACCACGCGCCGAGCCGCTATCGTCGCCCCGCTGCGCACGCCGGTCGGCGTGTTCGGCGGCAGTCTCCGCGAGGTTCCCGTCGAGATCCTCGCTGCGACCGTGATTACCGCGGTGCTGGAGCGGACGGGCGTCGACCCGGAACTGGTGGACGACGTGTCGTTCGCCCAGGGGTATCCAAGCGGTGAGACCCCGTGCATCGGCCGCTGGGCAGCGCTGCAGGCGGGGCTGCCCGTCAGCGTGCCTGGCCTGCAGATCGACCGGCGATGCGGCGGCGGCCTGCAGGCGATCATCACCGCGGCCATGATGGTGCAGACTGGCGCCGCCGACGTGGTGCTGGCCGGCGGCGCGGAGAGCATGAGCAACGTCGAGCACTACACCACGTCAATGCGCTGGGGGGCCCGGTCAGGCAGCCAGTTCCTGTACGACCGGCTGGACCGGGGCCGCGAGCGATCGCAGCCCGAGTGGCGGTTCGGCAAGATCTCCGGGATGATCGAGACCGCCGAGAACCTCGCCAAGCAGTTCGGTATCACCAGGGATGAGGCAGACGCGTACGCGGCGGGAAGCCACCAGCGCGCCGCGGCAGCGTGGGCGGCGGGCCGGTTCGACGACGAGGTCGTCCCCGTCCGGGTACCGCAGCGGCGCGGCGAGCCAGTCACCGTCACCACGGACGAGGGAGTGCGCCCGGACTCGACACCAGAGTCGCTGGGCAAGCTGCGGACCGTCATGCCCGGCGGGGTGGTGACGGCCGGGAACGCCAGCCAGCAAAACGACGCCGCTGCCGCTTGCCTGGTCGTGGCCGAGGACCGGCTGGCGGCGCTCGGGCTGGAGCCGCTCGCCTTCCTGACGGGCTGGGCCGCCGTCGGCTGCGAGCCCGCCACGATGGGCATCGGCCCGGTACCCGCCGTGGCGAAGCTGTTCGGCCGGACGGGGCTGGATTTCGGTGCCATGGACCTGGTGGAGCTCAACGAGGCGTTCGCCGTCCAGGTGCTGGCCGTGCTCGCCGGCTGGGGCTGGCACGACACGGACAAGCTCAACGTCAACGGCTCCGGCATTTCGCTCGGCCATCCGATCGGCGCGACCGGCGTGCGGATGCTCGCCACCGGGCTGCGTGAGCTGCGCCGCCGCGACGGCCGGTACCTGCTCGAGACGATGTGCGTCGGCGGCGGGCAGGGCGTTGCCGCCGTCTTCGAAGCCGCCTGATCAGCTCGTCGGCGACGGATCCGGGACCGACGGCGCGGCAGATGAGGGCGACGGAGATGGTGCTGGCGCTGCTGACGGCGAATCCGATGGGGATGGCGCGGCCGGCGACGGCTCCGACGATGGTCCTGGCCCCGCGGACGCGGGCGCGGATGCCGCTGGCGTCGGCTCGGCGGTGCCGACCGAGGCCGTCGGCGTAGCAACCGGCAGCACGGTCCCGGCCGGGGTCGACGGCAGCAGCGTGATGATCGGCACGACGGGCGTGCTGCCCGGCCGCACCGGAGGGGTGCCCTGCTTGGCTGGCGCGGCTGGCTGTTTCGCAGGCCCGGCGGCGACCCCGTCGGGCGTCGGATGCGACGGCGAGCTCACCGGCCGGATGCCGGCGAAGGCGGGCCCCCGGCGCCGAGCGCGCCGCCTGGGTGCGCCGAGC
>JBOHCP010000544.1:0-4064 GCA_050698875.1 Streptosporangiaceae bacterium
GTATTGCCTTCCGCCTGTCATGACGGCGTCGGCACCCCGGACTAACCCCATTTCGCGGCTCAACATCCCAGCCCGCACGTACCGCTACCGACGCTTCGCCTGCGCCCTCACGGACGCCGACCACGGCTCGCGGCCACCGTGGGTCGCTACTCCTTCGGTGTAGGACTCTCTCATTCCCACCTCAATGCCGGTTTATCCCGGCGCACCATGACTCGGGCCGGTCGGCAGCATACCGGCGGGTGCCGGCCGACCACGCCGCCGGGCGAGTGCTGCTGCGGACCGCACGATGCCTGACGGGCTCGATCGACTTCGTCCTGGAATGCGAGCCGGCCTTTGATTACGGCCGCCGGCGCGGCGCGTGGCGCTACGCCGGGACAGGCTACGGCCACGCGGAGGCGCAACCGGACGGTGAGCCGCAGGTCCGGCTGACGACGGACCTGAATCTGGTTTCGAGGGCCCGCGGGCTATCGCCCGGCGCCGCCTGCACGCGGGAGACCAGGTGTTCTGCGCGCTGTCCTGGGCGGACGCGACCGCGCCGGAAACGGCGACGGACGCGCGCACGCTGCTATCCCGTACGGCCGAGTTCTGGCACGAGTGGATCAGCCGCGGCCATTCCCCCGATCACCCGTGGCGCACGTACCTGCAGCGGTCCGCGGTCACGCTGAAGGGCCTGACCTACGCGCCGACCGGCGCCCTGGTGGCGGCCGCGACATGCTCGCTGCCGGAGACGCCCGGCGGGCAGCGCAATTACGACTACCGCTACACCTGGCTGCGGGATTCGACATTCATGCTGTGGGGCCTCTACACCCTGGGCCTGGACCGGGAGGCTGACGACTTCTTCTACTTCCTCGCCGACCTGGCCGGCGAGGAGACTGATCTGCAGATCATGTACGGCATCGGTGGCGAGCACGAGCTCACGGAGCAGGTGCTCGACCACCTCTCCGGCTACGACGGCGCCCGTCCGGTGCGTATCGGCAACGGCGCGTGGGACCAGCGGCAGCACGACGTGTGGGGTGTCCTGCTGGACTCGGCCTACCTGCACACCCGGTCCAGCGACCGGCTGGACGAGCGCCGCTGGCCGATGCTGAGGCGCCAGGTCGAGGCCGGGATCAAGCACTGGCACGCGCCTGATCAGGGACTGTGGGAAGTCCGCGGCGCGGCCCGGCATTTCAGGGCTTCCAAGATCTTGTGCTGGGTGGCCGCCGACCGCGCGCCAAGCTGGCGACACTGCGCGGGGACGCCGAGCTGGCCACGCGATGGCACCAGGCGGCCAATGAGATCCACGCCGACGTGTGCGCGAACGGCACCGACGACCGCGGAGTCTTCTGCCAGCACTATGAGACCAGGGCGCTGGACGCGTCGCTGCTGCTGATCCCGCTGGTCGGGTTCCTCCCGCCCGACGACGACCGGGTCCGGGCCACCGTGCTGGCCATCGCAGACGAGCTCACGGAGGAGGAACTCGTGCTGCGCTATCGCGTCGAGGAGACCGACGACGGCTTCAGCGGCGAGGAGGGCACGTTCACGATCTGCTCATTCTGGCTGGTCTCGGCCCTGACCGAGATCGGCGAGGTGGACCGTGCCCGGGCGCTGTGCGAGAAGCTACTGTCGTACGCAAGCCCGCTATTCCTGTACGCCGAGGAGATCGACCCGCACACCGGCCGCCATCTGGGTAACTTCCCGCAGGCGTTCTCGCATCTGGCGCTCATCAACGCGGTCATGCACCTGATCCGCGAAGACGAGCGGCGCGGCGCGGCCTGGGCAGGCGTCGGCCCGCTCGGCTGACCCCCGGGCATCGCTCAGGTGGCGACGGCTGGGCTCTGGATCATGTCCTTCAGGGCGCCGACGCCGTCGTAGTGCGCGGCCCGCCCCTGCAGCGCCAGCGCCCGTCGGCTGCCGCGGGCTAGTCCCTGATCCTGCGGCAAGCGCGCCATGCGCGGGTCCGCAGCTGCGTGCGAGTCAGCGCTCACGCTCCTGCCGGATCTGGATGGCCTTTGCGGCGGCGTCCCGAAGACTTGACGCGGCCCCGCCGGCGTAGATCGCGTGGAAGAGCGTCGTTTGGTCGACCGAGTAGCAAACGATCGCCGTGCCGAGTGTGGATTCGCTGTAGTAAGCACGCGCGATGCCAGCGCCCTGGTGGCCGGCCGGGAACTTCTGGGCGTCTGTGGAACCGCGGAACTGTACCGCGTTTAGCGCCATATCGGCGGGCGCGATGTGCGCCTCGCTCTGGCCAGCGCGGGTCATCCTGCCGCCGACGACCGCCACGGCTGGGGTATGGGGAAGGCCAGCTCCGTACACGCCGGACACATAATGCGCCAGCAGCGCGGTTCGCGATTGGCGTTATGACGTCGGGCCGTGCCGGGGAGCGGCAGCGAGCGAGGGGATGGTGCCGCGATGAGCTTTCCCTGGTGGTACGGACTGTCCCCGGCGGAGATGACCATCCGATGCTCAGACATGCACCACCGGCTGCGCTGAACCGCCGGCGAGCTCAGTGCTAGATCACCCAAAGGACACGGGCGAACCGGCGCCTGGCGCGAGCGGCCGGGGGTACCCGTGCCTCGACATCGTCCACGCCCGGCAGCGTCACGCTGATGACCTGCGGGCCGGGTCCGGAGTCGCCGCCGCTTTGCCCCTTAACTGGCTAGTAGACGTGTGAGCCAAGGATCTGACGACCGTGGCAGGACGGTTCTGCCTTGCCGCCGCGCCCGCGGGTCCGAACACGTGGCTGCTCTCCACGGTGGACCTGAGCTTTGGCCCGCCCCGAGAGGTCACGGTCGAGCTTCCGCCCTCGGGGTAGCCTCACCTAGGCCAATACCTACGACACTGTCCAGCTTGTCGATCTTGTCCGGCAAAAGCGCACAAGACTCTTTATCGAGCGCCGCCGCGATGTCATGCTGCACGCGCTGAACGCGGTTAGCCGAGAACGGTGCCTGGCCCATGGGCGAGTCGTAAGGGGAGATCAACGTGGGGTTAGGCGGGTGCGGACGTCCTGCGGGGCTCGTCCCGCCTGGCGCACGGCCGTGATGGCCGCGGGAAAGACGGTCGGCGGCGGCGCGAGGTAGACCGCGACGGCAGCATCAGACGACAGACAACCCGCCACGCTCGCGGCGTCGGCCAGATCGAGTTTCCGGTACCGCGCCGCGGCCACGACATCGCGCCGGGCGGCGTCGGGCAGGCCGCTCGCCTCGCGTTCGAGCCAGCCCGCCGCGTGATCCCGGAACCGGTCGTCGGTCCAGTCCTCCCGGCCAGCAGCGACCAGCCGGAATGCGTCGCCGAGATGACCAGCCGCGCGCAGCGCGGCGAGGCCGGGCAGCAGATGCCGGCCGGTGAGGTCGCCGGTGGCCCCGAAGATCGCAAGCCGCTGGATCATGGTGCGGGCTGCAGCGACGCTGCCACGCTATGTGGGCAGGCCTGTCAGAACGTGATTGGCGGTTTGATCACCTCGCATCCCACCTGACGAGGGACGCCCACTGCCGCACGGACCAGCTGTCCGTGAAGCCCGCGTGCCCGACTTCCCGCATGACGAAGGCCTTCATAGGGTTCCCCCCCGAACTTCTTCGCCGGTCGGCCTCGTTTCGTGACTTCTCGTACCCGCGTTGTTCCGCGGCATGACCGAACGGCAGCGGCCATGCGTCAGGAGCCTGGGCCGGTGACTCCCGAAAGCAGCGACGCGGTCGCGGTGGCACGCGACGTCACGGTGTCGATGCCGATGATCGAGAGGATCTTGGTGGGAGTCGTGATCGTCACCGTGACCTCGATGGAGTTAGTCCCGACCGGCGTCACGGTGCCCGACACTCCGGGCGGCAGGGCGCCGAGATATGCGTTGGCGGCCATCAGCGCCCCGGCCTGGTCGACGACGAAAGTCGCGCTGCTGTAGGCCTCGGACTGGTTGACCTGGCCGGCCCCGGCGCGCGCGGCCTCCTGCGCATACGTCGCGGCGTTCTCGTAGTTGTCCAGCTTCGTGCCGGCGTCCAGGACCAGCCCTGCGAAAGCGAGGAGCACCGGGAACAGGATCGCCACGAAGAGGGTCAGCGCCCCGCGCTCACCTCGCCACCACGACAAACGAC
>JBOHCP010000545.1:0-4051 GCA_050698875.1 Streptosporangiaceae bacterium
GCTAAGGGCCAGGCCATCATGGCTAGCGAAGGCTTCGTGAGCATTACGCCGTCCCTGGCGAGCAGCCAGGCTAAAGTCCCGGCGTCGATCCAGCCGCTCACCACTCAGTGGTCCACCTCCGACGGATGACCAGCACGTCAGAGCTCCCGGCCCGGCCACGCACGCCAGGCCGGGAGCCGGCTAGCGGCAGGGCCCGCCGCTGGCCGTCAGGCGCGTTCGAGGCCATCACCTGGCTGCTTGGCGGGCTGCTGCTGGCCTTCGTCGTGCTACCGCTCATCCGCCTCGGCGCCACATCGTCGATAGGCAGCCTGCACCAGGCGGCCGCGTCCCCGCAGATCCGTGACGCCACCTTGCTGAGCCTCCAAGCCGCTGCCATCACCGCTGTCATCGCCACGCTGTTCGGCGTGCCGCTGGCGTATCTCCTGGCCCGGCGCACCTTCCGCGGCCGCGGCGCCATCCAGGCCCTCGTTGACCTGCCGCTTGCAGTCCCGCACACGGTCGCCGGCATCTCGCTGCTGTTCCTGCTTGGCCGCACAGGCTGGATCGGCGGGCCAGCGGGCCACATTGGCGTGTCGTTCTACGGGTCACAGTGGGGCATCGTCGCGGCGATGCTCTTTGTGAGCTGCCCATTCGCGGTCAACAGCGCACGGGTCGCATTCGAAGCCATCGACCCCCGCATTGACCAGGCTGCCAGGAGCCTTGGCGCCACGCCGTGGCACGCCTTCGGCCGCGTCACCGTGCCGCTGAGCCTGCGCGGCATCCTGACCGGAGCGGTCCTGGTCTACGCGCGGTCTATCAGCGAGTTCGGCGCCGTTGTCATCATCGCCTACTACCCGGCGACCGCTCCGGTGGAGATCTACAACCTCTTCTTGCAGTCCGGGCTCACCCAGTCAGCCTCTGCCGCGGTCGTCCTGCTGATCATCTCCCTCGCGACCTTCCTGGTCCTGCGGACTGTGGCGACCGGACGCCTGCTCAGCCGGATCGACCGTGCCTACGCCTGACGCGAGCCTGGCCGTGCGCGACCTCACCGCGCGCGCCGGCTCCTTCGCCATCGGCCCGCTCACCCTCCAAGTCCCCGCTGGCCGCGTCCTGGTCATCCTGGGACCGTCCGGGGCTGGCAAGACGACCCTACTGACCGTCATCGCCGGACTGCGTCCCAGCCTGGCCGGCCGCGTGCACCTCGCCGGCCACGACGTCACCGCCTGGCCGCCGGAGAGCCGGCGGATCGGCATGGTGTTCCAGGACGGCGCCTTGTTCCCGCACCTTACGGTCCGCCAGAACATCTGGTTCGGACCCAGGGCCTTGCGGCTGCCCGCCATCGCCAGAACAGGCGATCTGCTCGGCCAGCTCGGCATCACCCACCTCGCTGACCGTGCTCCCCGAACGCTCAGCGGCGGCGAACGACAGCGGGTCGCCCTCGCCCGGGCACTGGCGATCCAGCCACGGCTGCTCCTGCTCGACGAGCCGCTGTCCGCTCTTGACCAGCCCACCCGCGAGGAAATGCGCGGCCAGCTCCGCCAGCTCCTCGGCCAGCAGTCCATACCGGCCATCCACGTCACCCACGACCGAGACGAGGCCTTCACCCTTGCCGACGATCTGGCGATCATCGCCGACGGCACCATCCGTCAGGCCGGCAACGCCCGCGACGTGACCACTCATCCGGTCGACTCAGCCGCGGCACGTCTGCTGGGCTGGACCGAACTCGGATCGGGTCTCCAGGACCACGGCCACGTCCGCATCGGCGACCTCACGCTGGCAGCGCCCGAAACATCAGCCGGCTCAGGAACAGTGCAGGTCTACTACCGGCCCGAGGACGTACTCCTGCGCAGTGCTCAGGAGGCAGGCGGCTCACCGGACGGCATCAGAGCCCGGATACGACAGATCGACCTGACCGCCCCGCTGGCACGGATCAGGCTCGCGAGTACACCGGCGATCAGCGCCCTGACCCTGCACCGCGAGATCCGCCTGCACAATCTCGAGACCGGAAGCGATGTGATCGCGACATTGCCGCCAGACAGTGTCCGGATCTTCCCCGGCGAGTCCCCGCGAACCTAGGGCCCGAGTTTCCTGGATAAGTTGATCTTAGGGGCGTTTCGGCAGGTGAACGCGGCGTGGCGGGTGCTGGCGCCTATGACCTAACTGCGCGGCGCCCAGCGGTCCAGGCCGAAGATGTCATTCACCAGCGACCAGCGCAAGCCCGAGCTCGGGATGACAGTCGGGTTGCGGGCCAGCGAGATCTACGGGCTTCACGGCCACCCGGTCGACTGGCTCTGGGCGCAGACCTCGGTCATCGACGTGCTGACCCGGCAGGGCGTCCGCGAGCATCGCAAGTCGAAGAAGTCGAACCGCGTCGTCCCCGACCCGGCTCACATCCTCGAGGGCATTTCTGTGCTCGCGCAGTTCTGGCCCACGTGTGACGCACGACGCAGAGGAGGGCCGCTCCTCATGATGAGAAACAGCCCTCTTACCTGGGTCGGGGTGGCCGGATTTGAACCGGCGGCCTCTTCGTCCCGAACTAGCGGCTTTGCCGGGAGTTTGCCTGTCATCCCAGCTAGATCGGCTTGGTGCCAGTAGTGGTCCCTGGCGGCCGTAAGGGGACGTTGCTGTACTTCCGCGCTGTACGTTGCGCCGCATTAGCAGTTCGAGTCGCGACGGTCCGGATCGGTTCAAGCTGGACCAACATCCCCGGGCGGTGTCTGCTGGACGATGGTGCACGACGGTGAATTGCAACGAAACTGCACCTCCCTGAGCGCCCAGCGATCTTGGCAGACCAGCCAGTGAAGGTGGTGCGCCCGCGCGGTGGCGCTACAGGACGGGGTCGACGCGCTCGATGGTGACCACGGCGGCGTCCACCCGGTAGAAGACCCTGTACTGGCCGACACGGAGCCGGTTGTACTCGCCAGCGTGGAATGCCTCTGGGGGATACGGGTCACCGGCCAGGGCATCAACGGCGGCGACGATCGCCCGCATGCCGTCCTGGTCGCGCATGAACCGAAACGCCGAAGCCTGCGCCCCGGCCGACCACTCGACCCTCACTCGCCGGCTTCGCCGAGCAGAACCTTGCGGAACGCCTCGTGCGACACCGCACCCGGCCGCCCCGCGGCGATCCACTCATCGGTCTGTCGCCGGATGTCCGCAGCCTCCTCCAGCTCGGCCGCCTCCACCGCCTCCGGTGACGCGTGCCGGGCAATGGCCCGCAGCCTCCGCAGGTCATCCAGCGGTACCACGGCGGCGGCGTGCTCGCCGATGTGGATCACCTCATACGGCTCTTCGGTCGGCTGGACGCTCATGACGGCCACGCTACGCCATCGCTAGCCGCTTGCCTGGCATCCTGCCGGACCGTTACTCCGACGTGCCGCGTATATGCGGCTCGGCCGAGATCCTCGTGGCTACCGTGCTCTGGCGGGCATCCGAGTTGGCGCGAAGCACGATCAGACGCGTTTGATCGGATCCGAGCGGCATGCGCCGATCCTAGGGAAGTTCAGGCGCGGAACCAGCTCACCTATACCTCGCATGTGCGGGCTGCGACGAGCAGCAATCTGGTTGCGCCGTTGACTCGCTGGTGCAGCCCGGCTGCGTTGCCGTCAGGTGTAGTCCTGTTTGCTTGGCTAGGGCGGAGTACGTGTCCAGACGGTGAACAACCTGCCACGGAGCTCCTGCGACATGCCGCGCTGCACCGCCACTACAGGGACGACGCCGGGCGGTCCTTCCGGGGGAACGGGCGTCAGGCTTTTAACGAGGCCGAGCCTCTTGCGCTGCTCGATCATCCCGGACAAGATCTCGGCTGCGGCAGGGTCGTGCTGCAACCACAGGTTGAGGAGGCCAGTGATTCAAGTGGTCATCGCAACGCCTCGACCGTGAGGAGTTGCAATGCGAGAGCCAGAGCGGCGGCGGCTGGATGCTGCGGGCCGGGAGCGGATGCGGTCTCCTGGTCGCCCGCCCGCGGGGCGACGGGAGGAGCGGCAGCGGTTCTGGGCGGCGATCGCGCGCGGTTTGCCGAGCGAGGACGCCGCGGTTGTGGCCGGCGTTTCGCCTGCGGTGGGGACGCGGT
>JBOHCP010000546.1:0-4051 GCA_050698875.1 Streptosporangiaceae bacterium
GGCAGCGACTCCGGGGCCGGCGCCGCGCTGCTGGCCAGGCACTTCCCTCAGTCGTCGGCCAACCCGACGAGCCTGATCTTCACGTTCTCGCAGCCCGTCTGGGACGACGCGGCTCCGCTGTCGAAGGCCACCGCCGAGCTGCGGGCGACGGGGCTGTTTACCCAGGTTGCGGGCGCGCTGAACCCGGTCGGCGGGATCACCCTCACAGCGGCGGAGTACCAGGGCCTGTATGGAGCCCTCGGGCCGCCAGGGAAGCTGCCGGCGACACCACCAGCGGCCGACCTGCAAGGCGGTCGCATCCCAGCCGAGGCATATCAGCTGTACCGGGTGACCGCGAACTTCGTCAGTCCCGACGGCCGGACCGTGCAGTTCTCGACCGGGCTGAAGAACGACCCTGGCAGCACCGCGGCGATCAACGAGATCCCTGCGATCAGGGCCGCGACCACGTCGGTCCAGAAATCCGTGGGCGCCACGGCGTCGGGCGTGGCCGGCGAGGCGCCGGCGCTCAAGGACATCAGCAGCATCTCGACCAGCGACCTGAAGCGCATCATCCCCATCGCCATCCTGGCCATCGGGATCCTGCTGGCGCTCGTGCTGCGCAGCCTCGTCGCGCCGCTGTACCTGATCGCTTCCGTCGGGGTTTCGTATCTGGCGGCGCTCGGCCTGTCCGTGCTGATCTTCATCAAGGCCGGCGGCAGCGGCGGGCTGGTGTTCTTCATGCCGTTCCTGATGTTCATCTTCCTGCTCGCGCTGGGGGAGGACTACAACATCCTGGTGATGACCCGGATCAGGGAGGAAGCGCAGCGGCTGCCGCTCCCGCAGGCGGTTGCCAAGGCGATAAGTGTCACCGGCACGACGGTGACCTCGGCAGGCCTGGTACTGGCTGGCTCCTTCGTCGTGCTCACGTTCGCAGCCGGCGGCGGGTCCGGCGCGAGCCAGATCCGCGACATCGGGCTAGGCCTCGCGCTCGGCATCCTCATGGACACCTTCCTCGTCCGCACGCTGCTCGTCCCGTCCACGGTGGTACTGCTGGGCAAGTGGAACTGGTGGCCATCGCGGGTGCGTCAGGACCGTGCCGTCGGCGGCAGCATCCCTCCGGTCGGCGAGGTGGCCGCGGCCGCGGCCGGAGACGTGGCGTAGCGGCGAGCGCCATGGCGCGCATCTCGGTCGTCATCCCCGTGTACGGCGTGGCCGAGTTCCTGCCGTGCTGCCTGGACTCCATCCTGGCCAGCGGCGATCCTGACCTCGAGGTCATCGCTGTCGACGACGCCTCGCCCGACTCGGCGGGCCAGATCCTGGCCGGCCGCGCCGCCGACGACCCCCGGCTGCGGGTGATCACGCTGGATCGCAACCGCGGTCAGGGGCACGCCCGCAACCACGGCCTTGACGCGGCCGCGGGCGATTACGTCTGGTTCGTCGACGGCGACGACGCGCTGGCCGCTGGTGCGATCGCGGCGGTGAGCAGCACGCTGGCGAGGGTCGGGCCGGACGTGCTGCTCGTGGACTGGGAGAGCTGGCACGACCGGCCGGGCCGGGCAGGCCGGGCCGAGCCGAATCCGGACCGAGCGCTGCTGCGGACGGTGCCACGGCGCGGCTGCACGCTGGCGGACCAGCCGCGGCTCATCAACCTCACGATGACAGCCTGGAGCAAGGTGTACCGGCGCGACTTCCTGCGCGGCCTGGGCGTGAGTTTCGCCGCGGGCATCCACGAGGACATCCCGGTGACGTGCGCGGCGCTGCTGTCGGCCGAGGTCGTCGCCGCCGTGGACCGGGTGTGTTATCGCTATCGGCGCAGGCCGGGCTCGGCCATGACCACGACGAGCGCACGGCAGCTGGCGGTGTTCGATGCCTACGGGCGCGTATTCGAGCGGCTGGCCCGCCGGGACGCGGCCGGGCAGCCTGCCACCGGCGCGGTCCGGGCCGCAGTCTTCGAGCGGGCCATGTGGCACTACACGACAGTGCTGGAGACGACCGGTCCTGGCGTGGGCAGGTTCGGGCTGCCCGGCCTCGTGCCACGGTCGGACCGGCGCCGGTTCTTCCGGCGGATGCACGAGGACTTCGTGCGTTACCGGCCGGCTGGCTACCGGCACCCGCCCGGCCCGCGCGGCGCCAAGCTGCGGCTGGTCGAGCGGAACGCCTATGTTGCCTATTCGCTGCTTGAGCCGCTGAACCAGGCCAGGGTCGCGCTCCGCGGCCTGCGCCACGGCCGGTGACGAGCGGCTGGCCTGCCAGGCACCCCCAGGTGCCCAAGTGCGACCGTTAGCGTGACGCAAATAGGGATAAAGCGCGCAGCATTTTGACGTTAAGGGTCGCACTAGGTTAGCTGCTGCCGTAACGGTCGCAGTAGGCGGCGGCAGCCAGACCGGCCGCGCCTATCCCGAGACCAGCGACGCCTCCGCCCGGAACCGCCACAGTGCACGCGGACCGATCAGTGCGCGGCGGCGAACTGCTCGCTCTCGGTCGAGCCGGCCAGGGCGGTTGTCGACGCGTCCGGGCTGATGGCCGACGTGACCAGGTCGAAGTAACCAGTACCGACCTCGCGCTGGTGCCGGGTGGCGGTGTAGCCGTCCGCCTCGGCGGCGAATTCGGCGTCCTGCAACTCGACGTAGGCCGCCATGCCGCGCTCTGCATAGCCGCGGGCCAGCGTGAACATCGACTCGTTGAGGGCGTGGAACCCGGCAAGCGTGATGAACTGGAACTTGTATCCCATAGCGCCAAGCTCGCGCTGGAAACTGGCGATGGTGTCGGAGTCCAGGTGCGCGCGCCAGTTGAACGACGGCGAGCAGTTGTAGGCCAGCATCTGGTCGGGGTAGACGGCCCTGATTGCCTCGGCGAACTTGCGGGCCACGGCAAGATCCGGGGTCGAGGTCTCCATCCAGAGCAGTTCCGCATGCGGCGCGTAGGCCAGGCCGCGAGCGATGCACGCATCCAGCCCGTTACGCACCAGGTAGAAGCCCTCGGCGGTGCGCTCGCCAGTGACGAACCTCTGATCACTCTCGTCGATGTCGCTGGTGATCAGCGTGGCCGCCTGCGCGTCGGTGCGCGCGACGATCAGGCTGGGCACGCCGCACACATCGGCAGCGAGCCGGGCCGCGTTCAGCGTCTTGATGTGCTGTCCAGTCGGAATGAGAACCTTGCCGCCCAGGTGCCCGCACTTCTTCTCCGACGCTAGCTGGTCTTCCCAGTGCACGCCCGCGGCCCCCGCCCCGATCATCGACTTCATCAGTTCGAACGCGTTGAGCACGCCGCCGAAGCCGGCCTCCGCGTCGGCCACGATGGGCGCGAGCCAGTGCGGGGCGTGCTCGTTGGCCGACTCGGCCCACGTGATCTGGTCCGCGCGCAGCAGCGCGTTGTTGATCCGCCGCACCACCGCGGGGACCGAGTTCGCCGGGTACAGACTCTGGTCCGGATAGGTCTGGCCCGCCAGATTGGCGTCCGCGGCCACCTGCCAGCCGGACAGGTAGATAGCCCGCAGGCCGGCCCGCACTTGCTGCACGGCCTGGTTGCCGGTCAGCGCGCCGAGCGCCTTCACGTAACCGCCCTCCTGCAGCAGCGACCAGAGCCGGTGCGCACCCAGCCGGGCGAGGGTGTGCTCCTCCTGGACAGAGCCGCGGAGCCGGATGACGTCGGCCGCGGTGTAGGTACGCTCGACGCCGGCCCAGCGCGGGTCGGTCGCCCAGTCGCGCTGCAACGCGGCCGCCTGTTCGTCGAGCGCGCTGGCGGGGTCGGTGCCGCTGGTGCCGTTAAGAATGCCCTCGAGGCGACTGTCGCTCACTGCAGTCCTCCTGGTTCGTCGTCCCCGGGTGGTGCTATAAGGCCAGGCTCGCCGGGCGGGCGTGCCTGGGCTAGGGCTCAACACGCTGAAAATCTCACGCTTTTCAGCTACGGTGAAGAAGTGACGACTTTCACAACTGAAGAACGGCGATCCTTGCCAGATAGCGGCCTTGATCTCGGCATGTTCGGTCAGCGGCTGCGGCACATCCGGCGTGCCCGCGGGCTGACACTGACCGAACTCGGGGAGCGGGTAGGCCGGGCCCCGTCGGCGCACCCC
>JBOHCP010000547.1:0-4050 GCA_050698875.1 Streptosporangiaceae bacterium
AATGGGCACGGCCGGATCGCGGTGCCGACGCAGGGTCCGGCTGGCGCCGACCTTGAGCCGGCCGCGCCCGCCAGGGCGGCGGAGTCCGCACCCGGGCGGCCGCGTGGGGCAGCGGGTGGCGCCAGCAAGCTGCGGCTGGTCTGGGTGTACCCGGACCTGCTCAGCACGTACGGGGACCGGGGCAATCTGCTCGTTCTCGGCCGCCGGGCCAGGCTGCGCGGCATCGAGATCGAGGCGATCGAGGTCAACTCGGATCAGCGTGTTCCCAGCCAGGGCGATATCTATCTGCTGGGCGGCGGCGAGGACCTGCCGCAGATCCTTGCCGCCAGCCGGCTGACCAACGACGGCGGCCTTGCCGCGGCCGCGAGGAGCGGCAGCGTCGTGTTCGCGGTGTGCGCCGGCTATCAGGTGATCGGCCACCGGTTCGGCGGGGTAGAGGGCGAGCCGGTCGGCGGCATGGGCCTGCTGGACATCACGAGCGGCCGCGGCGAACAGCGGGGGGTTGGCGAGGTCGTTGCTGACGCCGACCCCGCTCTCGGTGTGCCGAGGCTGTCCGGATTCGAGAACCATCAGGGTGTCACGACCATCGGACCTGATGCGCATCCGCTCGCCGTGGTGACGCACGGAGTGGGCAATGGCGACGGCACCGAGGGTGCCTATGCGGGCAAGGTGCTCGGGACCTACCTGCACGGGCCGGCCCTCGCCCGCAACCCCGGCCTCGCCGACCTGTTGCTGAGCTGGGCAGCCGGGCCGCTGCCGCCGATCGATCCGGCCGAGGAGGAGTGGGCCGCGCGGCTTCGAGCCGAGCGACTCGGCGCCGTGCCTCAGTAGACGAGCGCTTGCGCTCCTTCGGCGAGCACCTCGGCGACGAAGGTCGTGGCACCCGCAATCCGGACGCCGTCGGCGACGTCGGCCTCAGTAATCTCGCGGCGGGCCGCGCACTGGGTGCACAGGGTGACCGTGCCCATCTTCAGCACCGTCGCGAACAACTCGGGCAGCGCGGTGGCGTGCGGCAATTGCAGGTCCTGGCAGCCGTCGGGCAGGGCGAACCAGGATGCCTCGCCGGTCAGCCAGAGGGACACCGGCACACCGCTGGCCGCCGCGGCCGCAGCTACGGTGAGCGCCTGGTTGCAGCGCTCCGGGTCGCCCTTGCCCGTGGTGAGCTTGAGAACCAGGGAACGTGTGGCCATGTATTGCACCCTAGCGCCCGGCCGGTTGGCCGGGGCGCCAGCGCGGTAGCCGTTCCACCACGGGGGCTACGGGGGGCTACGGGGGGTCGTCACGGGCGGGTCGTCCCCTCGGGTCGCCAACCGGGCCGGCGTGGCGGGGGCCACTCGCCCGGCCGGGGCCCTACACTCCGCAGCCATGGCATCCCTGCTGACGGGCATCGTGCTAGTCCTCGCCCTCGTCGCGGCGGCGGCTGCGGGGATCGCGCTACTCATCGGTTTGTTCCGGGTGAGCGGCCGACGGCCTGCCGGAGGCGCCGGGAACCACGGCCCGCGCACCGCGGCCGGGCCGCCAGCGCGGGTCAGCTGAGGCGTCCGCGGCGGTGCCGGCGATGCTTACCTTCAGGCCACCGGCTCGACGGGGAGGGAGCGTCAGATGGAAGCAGGCCAGCCGGCCGCCGGGTCCGGCGCACTGCCCGGGCACGTTGACGTGCATCCGAGCCTGCGCCAGGTACGGTTCCTGATCGGCCGGTGGGAGGGCGCCGGCGTGGTGGGATACCCGACGATCGAGAGTGCGAACTTCGGCCAGGAGATCACCTTCGGTCATAACGGCAAGCCGTTCCTGATCTACTCCAGCCGCACCTGGATGATCGAGGCCGACGGCACCATCGGCCGGCCGCTGGCGATGGAGACGGGTTACTGGCGACCGCAGCAGGACGGCGCGCTCGAGGTCGTGCTGGCGCACCCCACCGGGTTTACGGAGATCTACCTCGGCGAGGTAACCGGCACAAAGATCGAGCTGGCCACGGACGCGGTGGTGCGCACCGCGACGGCCAAGGAAGTCACCGCCGGCCGGCGGCTCTACGGCTTGATCGGCGCGGACCTGGGCTGGGCCTATGACATGGCCGCCGTCGGGCAGCCGCTGCAGTCGCACGTCTCGGCGCAGCTGAAGCGCGTCGCCTGAGCCTGGCCGCCTAAGCGGGCCGGACACCAGAACTTCACTCTCTGGTCGAGTTCTCGACGTGTGAGGTTCGCCAACGCATTGCGAGGCCCCGGCACACTGTTGCCCGGATACGCCCGGTCTGCAGACGGACCGCAGGTCCAGGCTGCTCATTCCGGGAGCAGCAGGATCAGAACCTTGAAGGAGAGATCACCTTGCAACCTCGGGGCAAGAAGCACGTCACGATGGGGGTGGCGGGCGTCGCGGCGATTGCTGCGGCTGTAGCCCTCTCAGCATGCTCCTCTTCGCCTAAGCCGTCTGGTAGCGGATCCTCGCCCAGCGCGGTCGCGCTCAGCGGCACGCTCAATGGGGCGGGATCGACGTTCCAGACCACCTTCCAGCAGGCGGCGATCTCGTCATTCAAGTCGGTCGAGTCCGGCATGACGGTGAACTACGACGCCGTCGGATCGGGCACCGGCCGCAGCGACCTGGCCGCCGGGACGGTTAACTACGCAGGCTCCGACTCGCCGATCCCGTCCACGGAGACGGCGAACTTCAAGGGCAAGACGGTGCTCTACTTCCCCGTCGTCATCGGCCCGATCACGATGTCGTACAACCTGCCAGGCGTCAGTGGTCTGAAGCTGACCCCGACGGTGATCGCGAACATCTTCCAGGGCAACATCACCAGCTGGAACGACCCGGCAATCGCCGCGGTCAACCCGGGTGTCACCCTGCAGAGCACCCCGATCACCCTGGCGGTCCGCTCGGACTCATCGGGAACCACGCAGAACTTCTCCCTGTTCCTGCAGACGGCCGTTCCGAGCGTGTGGAAGCTGGGCAGCAGCTCGACCATCAGCTGGCCGCACTCCGCCCGGGCCGGCGCCGGAAACTCCGGGGTGGCACAGATCGTCAAGTCCACTGCAGGGGCGATCGGCTATGTCGACTACGCCGACGCCAAGGCCTCGGGCCTGACCTTCGCCTCGGTCCAGAACTCGTCAGGAAAGTTCATCGCGCCGTCAACGACCGCGGCGTCTGCGTCCGCGTCCACCGCGACCGTTGCGTCGGACCTGACGTTCCATGCGGTCTGGGGTTCGAACGCGGCCGCCTATCCGATCACCTACCAGTCCTGGATCCTCGCCTACGCCAGGCAGCCGAATGCCAGCGACGCCAAGCTGCTCCAGGCCTACATCGGCTACCTGATCGGCGCCGGCCAGCAGTTGCTGCCGCAGCTGAACTACGCGCCGCTGCCCGCCGGCATCGACTCGATGGCCAAGGCGCAGCTGAGCAAGATCACCGGTTAACGTGACTATTGTGGCGGAGGCCCATCAGGTGGGCGCGTCGCCGTGGTGAGTAACTCGGCGCGGGCGGATCCGGCTGGCACAGCCGGGTCCGCCCGCCCCCTGGCGCAGCGGCGGCCACTCGGCGACCGCGTCTTTCAGGGGCTCGCGCTCTGGGCGGGCCTGCTGGTGCTGGCGATCCTGGTCCTGATCGCCGTCGCCACGATGCAGCAGTCCACGTCGTGGTTCAGCAAGGAGGGGATCACCGGGATCTTCTCGGTGACCTGGGATGTCGGGAAACTTCAGTTCGGTGCACTGACCTTCATCTACGGCACGGCGATCACGGCGCTGATCGCGGTCATTCTTGCCGTCCCGGTGAGCCTGTGCATCGCCCTGCTGCTCACCGAGGTCGTTCGGCACCGGTGGGCTCGCCCGATC
Source organism: Streptosporangiaceae bacterium (assembly GCA_050698875.1). Taxonomy (GTDB): domain Bacteria; phylum Actinomycetota; class Actinomycetes; order Streptosporangiales; family Streptosporangiaceae; genus JAJYUU01. The sequence continues at coordinate 3,822 of JBOHCP010000547.1, forward strand.
GTGTACGTCATCGACCTGCTCGCCGTGGTCCCTTCCGTGGTCTGGGGCCTGTGGGGGATCCTCGTGTTCGCGCCGTGGGTCCAGCCGAAGATCTACGCCCCGATCGCCTCGGGCTTGACAGGCATCCCCGTGCTTGGCGACCTGTTCGGGCCGGGGAGCACCGGGGCCGTGTACGGGGCCTCGTTGTTCACCGCCGGCCTGATCCTCGCCTTCATGATCACGCCGATCG
>JBOHCP010000548.1:0-4047 GCA_050698875.1 Streptosporangiaceae bacterium
GGCTGAAGGCCTTTTTCTCCCGGCAGTGGGCCCAGATGCCCTGTTGACTGAACTAACGAGGTCCTGGTGATCAATCCCCGGACGCGCCGGGATGGCGGTCGTTACGGTCGCTCCCCATGGCTGAAGGAGAAGAAGATGGAGCCCGGGATCTCGGTTCGCTCGTGGTTCCAGTGGCCGGTGCCCTCGTCGAGACCGGGGATCCGTGGGAGCCGTACCGCCTGAGCGACCCGGACGGCGGGCGTGTCGAGCCGGTGTCGGAGTTCCTGCGGGACCTGCAGGCGGCGGGGCGGCCGGAGACGACGCAGCGGTCGTACTCGCTGGCGCTGCTGCGGTTTCTGTCCGCACTCGGTGTGTCCACAGGGGTTGGTGTCTCGTCTGACGACTCGCTCGGCCGGTGTAGATCTGTTGCAACCCCTGGAGGGCCGGTGTCTCGTTTCCCGGCGATTCGGGCTGCGTAGGTGTGATGAAGGTCACCATTCAATAGGAGGCCGTAGCCATCAGGCGCGGCGCGTCAGCAGGGTGACCATTTTGCGGGGCTGCGGGTGGCGCTGATGATGTGGTCGATGCTGGCGTGCAGGTGGCGGGGTCAGGCCGGCGATGGCACGATCGGCGTGCAGCGAGATGCGAAGCAGCAGCCGCGTGCGGCCGGGCAGGTGCAGGCACAGTTCGAGCAGCATGGGTTCTCCTCGGCGCGGTGTCAGGCGGGGGCGACCGGTGGCCGTGCCTGTGCGCCGGGCAGTCCCACCGGGACGCGAAGTGGGGTGCTGGCCGGGCCGGGTCCGTGGAAGAACCTTTCAGCTGGGCCGGGCCGGCCGGGTGCGTGCGGAGGGTGCGGTGCCGATGGGCCGGATCCCGGCAGTGGTGGTCGCGGCGGCGCGGAGCCGGGTGATCTCGTCGTGCTGGGCGGCCAGGCGGGAGATGGCGAGGTGCTGGAAGTTCTGCAGGCCGGTGACGGTTTCGGTTTCGGCGGCCAGGCGCTTGCTGAGGTGGGCGACATCGGCCTTCAGCCGGGTGATCTGGGCGTCGCGGGGATCGGGCCGCTGCCCGGTCGCGCGGAGGGCGGCGAGGTCGTCGGTGAACTGCTGCCTGAGGCCGGGGTAGCTGCGATACAAGGTGGCGCGGGAGACCCCGGCCGACTTGGCGAGGGTGGTGAGGTCGCAGTGGCCGCCGTCGGGGATGTCGCCGGCCAGCAGCCTGGCGGCGGCCGCCCGGATCCGGTTTCCGATGTCGCGGTGCTGGCTGTCGGGCACGCGCATGGCTACTGGTCTCCATTGCCGGCGCCGGCGCCGGCGTCCGGCTGGACGGCGCCGGGCGGTGCGGGGTTTGCGGCGTCGATGGCGTCCAGGACGCGCTGGCAGCGGTCGTTTTCGGCTTGCAGCCGTGCCCGTTCGACGGACTGACTACGGCCGATCGCGCCGATGAAGGTGGCGTTGGCCTTTTGTGCGCTGGCCCAGACGTCGCGGTGGCAGGCGTGGTGGGTGGCCTGCGGGCAGCGGGCGGAGTCGCACATGCCGGCCAGGGGTTGCCTGGCGTCGGGGGTGCCGGCCAGCAGCAGGCACAGTGCCCGCGATGGATCTTGGAACCAGCACAGATTCGCGGTGCAGAAGTGCAGGATGCCGGCGCGTTTGGCCAGCAGGTTCAGCAGGTGCTGGCCGGAGGCGGCCAGGTTCGGTGCGCTCGCCCGGGCGGCCATCTGCGCCTCGACACTGCTGAAGAAGCCGATGAGCTCCCGTGCTCCCGGCCCGGCGGGCATGATCCCGCTTTCGAACTTGCGGTATTCCTCCAGCACGACGGCGAGTTTCCGGTCGGCCTCATGCTCGCCGATCTCGGCGAGCAGCTTGGCCTGAGCGCCGCCGGGACGGGAACTGTACCCTTCCGTTGTCGCCGCCGAGATATGGCGGAGATGCACCTTCGCGGCGAGCAGGCCGCCGGGCCGGTAGGCCAGCTCCCGGGCCAGGCTGCGGCGCATCATCCGCAGGTTCACTGTCCCGTCGGGGATCGGGGCCAGGCCGAGGCGCTGGCCGGGCTGTCCGTTCACCCATGCCTGCAGGCTGAGGTAGCGATCCGGGAAGTTGAATCGGCCGAACACCGGCGAACCGGTGCCGACTCCGCTGCCGCCGAGCTGGCTGGACAGTTGTCCGGCCAGCGCGACGGCCCGGTCGACCTCCTCGATGACCACCCATTCGTCATCGATGCCGCTGAGGCCCTGGCCTTTGATGAGCTTGCCGGCCAGGCGATAGCGGACCAGGCCCGGGCCGAGGGTGGTGGCCCGCCGGCAGCCGATCCGCAGTTCCATCAGCTCGCAAGAGCGCATGCCGGTGACCGTCGCGGTGATTATCAGGCAGGCGGTGTGCAGCATCGTGATCAGATAGCGGACCTGCAGCGCCTCCAGCGGCAGTGTCCAGGGCACCGGACCGGTGTCGTCGGCGCGGGGCACCGGCACGGCGTCGCGTGCCCATGGCTGCGCGATCCCGACCTTCTCCAGCGCATCGGCGACGGCCGGCCTGAGCGCGGCGATCACCTTGGCGGTGAGCCGTTCGCAGCCGGCAGCACGGGCAAGGGCGCTGAAGCTGACGTGTAGCAGCGGATCGTTGTCATCCCATGCGCCAGCCACGCGACGGGCGATGATGCTGCCGCCGGCAGCGTCCAGGGGCCGGCCAGTGGCGATATACGCGGCGAGCACACCGGTGACGGCCTCCGCTCCGGCACTTTCCCTGGCCAGCAGGCTGCGCTCGTCACGGTGAGCCCGGACCGACTGGGCGAGCGGGATGACGTGCCGGCCCAGGGTGTCGGTCAGGTAGAACGCAGCAGCCAGCAGCGGCTGCACGATCAAGGTGTCCAGCGGTGGTGTCTTGTTCTCACCGGTCACGCGGATGCCGGCCACGCCTGAGGCGGAGCGCCCAGCCCACGGCGTGAATCCGGGCCGGTAGGCGTCGGTGGTGAACAGCTCCCGGTAGTCGGCCAGTTCGGTCAAGACCGCAGCCGGAAGCCTCGTTGCACCCCCGCCGAGGGTGCCGATGACGTCTCCGGCGGCGTCGGTGCGCCGGTTCCGGTGGGTCAGGTAGCGGTCGCAGTGGTCCTGGGTGACCTCGCCGAGGCCGCTGATCTGCTGGCTGGTCAGCCAGTTCAGCCAGCCGATGGTCTCCCTGAGCCGGTGGCCGCAGCTGGCCAGGGTCAGCGGAACCCGGTAGGCGGCGGCCAGGACGGCAACAGATGGGTGGGCGGGAGCCAGCCGGGCGAATAGGTACTCCTTGGCGACAAGCACCCACGCCGGGTTGATGATCGTAGTGAAACCCAGCCGCAGTTTCGTGGCGGCCATGTGGACCGGCTGTCCGGCGATGCCGGTGAAGTCCCACACGTCGTGCTCGAACAGCACCGCCTGTCCGCCGGGGGCCAGGCGCAGCCCGGCCGCGGCGGTCACGTCGGAACCGGCGAACGGCGAACGGCGAACGGCGTCGTCTGCGGGGACGGGCAGCACGGTCATGAGCGTTCCTCCGGGCGTAGTGGCAGGTCATCGTCGGAGCCTTCGCCCCAGCCGGCGGCGGCCCTGGCGAGGGTGGTGGCCGGGTAGGCCTGCAGGACCTGCTCGATGCGGGCCTGGTAGGGCCCGAAGGTGGCCATAAACTGCGCGCTGGGCATCGCGCGCCATTTCCGGGAAAAGAAAGATCGCATCCGGAGCAGGTTCGCGGCATGCCGCGGCGTGAAGATGGCCAGCGGGCAGAGGAGGCAGACCCAGACCCGGGCCGGGCAGTTCTGGCCTTCCGGGCCGTGCAGTCCCGACAGCGGGTCGCTGCAGGCGGCCACGAACACGTCCTGAACGCCGGAGACGATCTCACCGGCCTCGGTGGCCTCCAGCCCCAGCCGCTGCACCATGGCGGGGAAGTCCCGGGCGAGTCCGGCCAGCTCGATGCCGGTGACCACCACCGGCGTGGCGGCGCGGCGGACCATGTCGGCCTGCGCCTGCTCGATGATGGTCTCCACCGCCTCCAGCTGCGCCGGCGTCGCCGCGGTCAGGTAGTGGTCGGCCTCCACTGCAGGACTGTGGTT
>JBOHCP010000549.1:0-4032 GCA_050698875.1 Streptosporangiaceae bacterium
TCGGGTTGGGCAGCTCGACGTGACCGAGCCTTGTGCGCAGGTCAACCGCCATGGCCCTGCCTTCTGGCGCCCCTGCCTCGCGCGCCGCCGCCTCGCCCGCCGCCTCGTGCGCCGCCTCGTGCGCCGATCTGACCGGCGCCAGCCGCCCGACCCTTCTGCCGCGCGTCAGCCGCACGGGCTTCCCTGCCGTCCGCGGCCGGCTGAGCCTGCTGGCCGTCCACGGCCAGCTGCCCCTGCTGGCCTACCGGACCCGGCTTGACCTGCTCGCCGACCGCGGACGTCTGGCCGTCCTGCCCGCTATCGGCGGAACTCGTCCCGCGGGCGGGGATGCCCGCATCCGCGGCCTGCCCGGCCACGGCGCGATGCCCGCCGGCAGCGGCCCCGCTAGCGGCTACCGCCGAGCCGGACCGGTCCACCGGAGGCTGCCGGGCGCTCGCCTGTGCCAGCGCGGCGCGGTGCGCCCGGGGCTCCCAGCCAGGCGCGCCGAACGCGTCGAACGGAATGGTGCCGATGTCGTCGAAGCGCACCTGGTCACCCCGGTATACCGGCCCGTCCACGCAGGACCTGGACATCCGGGTGATCCCGTCCGAGCCGATGACCGGCAGCACGCACGTCATGCACACGCCCACACCGCAGGCCATCGCCTCTTCGACGGCGACCTGCACCGGGATCTCGTATCGGCGGGCGAGGACGGTGATCTGCCTGAGCATCGGCATGGGCCCGCACGCGTAGATGACGTCGGTGCGTCCGTCGTGGATGACCTGGTCCAGCAGGTCGGTCACCAGTCCGCGGCTGCCGAGCGAGCCGTCCTCGGTGGTGATGGCCGCCGACCGGCCGGTGCGCCGCGCGGTCAGCGCGCCGAATACCCGGTCCCCGCTGCCCGCGCCGAGCAGAAAGTCGACCTGGCACCCGCGCTCGCGCAGCCGCGCCGCCAGCGAGAACAGCGGCGCGCTACCGTAGCCGCCGCCCACGAGCAGGCAGTTCGCCATGTCGCGGGGCAGCGGAAACGGCCGGCCCAGGGGCCCGGTGACATCCAGCAGGTCTCTGGCCCGTCGCTCGGCCAGCCACTGCGTGCCGCGGCCGTGCACGGCAAACACGAACTCCACCGTACCGCCGTGGTCGGGCCGGACGTCATGGATGGAAAACGCCCTGCTCAGCATCATCGAGGTGTCCGGGCCGCCGACCGCCAGCGTGATGAACTGGCCGGGCCGGAAGCGCGCCGCGATCGCCGGGGCCACCAGCGTCATGGCGTAATAGGCATCTACCCGGCGGACCGTCAGCACCGTCCCGCGCACCTGCACCGGGCCGGTCTGCGCCTCCGTCTCGCTGTGCGTCATCTGCTCCCCGCGCTGGGTTCCTGGCCATCCGCGTGGCGAGGCGCGTCAGCGGCGTCCTGCCTGGGCGCTGCGTCGCCCCGGCTCGCCGCCGTGCGCAGTCGCGCCGCGTGCTCCTGCAGCGACCGCACGCTCACCTCGTCCCTGCCGATAGCCTCGATGCCCTGCACGGCCGCCCAGAGTCCCTGCACCGTGGTGATGCACGGGATGGCTCGCCGGACGGCCGCCGTGCGGATCTCGTACCCGTCCCGCCGGAATCCTCGCTGCGCCGGACCGCCGTACGGAGTGTTCACGATCAGGTCCACCTGGCCGTCGAGGATCCGCTCCACGATCGTGGGCTCGCCGTCAGGGCCGGGTCCGTCACTGTGCTTACGGACGATGGTGGCATGAACGCCGTTACGGCGCAGAACCTCTCCGGTTCCGCGTGTCGCCCAGATCTCGAAGCCCAGCTCGGCCAGCCGCTTGACCGGGAAGATCATGGACCGCTTGTCCCTGCTCGCCACCGTGACGAATGCCCGTCCCTTGACTGGCAGTGAGCCGTACGCGGCCGCCTGCGACTTGGCGTATGCGGTGCCGAACACCTCGTCGATGCCCATGACCTCGCCGGTCGAGCGCATCTCCGGGCCGAGCACGGTGTCGACGCCTTCGCCGCGTGCGTTGGCGAACCGGGCGAACGGCAGCACCGCCTCCTTGACCGCGATCGGCGCGTCCAGCGGCAGCGTGCCGCCATCCCCGGACGCCGGCAGCAGGCCGCCTGATCGCAGCGACGCAATCGACGCGCCGAGCATCACCCGCGCCGCGGCCTTGGCCAGCGGCACCGCGGTGGCCTTCGACACGAATGGCACCGTCCGGGACGCGCGGGGGTTTGCCTCAAGCACGTACAGCACGCCGGCCGCCAGGGCGTACTGCACGTTCAGCAGGCCGCACACGCCGACACCACGGGCAATCGCCGCGGTCGAGGCCCGGATCAGGCCGATGTCCTCCTGGCTGAGCGTGATCGGGGGCAGCGCGCACGCCGAGTCGCCGGAGTGGATCCCGGCCTCCTCGATGTGCTCCATCACGCCGCCGAGGTACAGCTCCTCGCCGTCGTACAGCGCGTCCACGTCGATCTCGATCGCGTCGTCAAGGAACCGGTCGATGAGCACCGGGTGCTCCGGTGATGCCTCGGTCGCCCGGCCCACGTAGTCGGCGAGCGACGCGTCGTCGTAGACGATCTCCATGCCGCGGCCGCCGAGCACGTACGACGGGCGGACCAGCACCGGGTAGCCGATCTCGTGCGCGACGGCCGCCGCCTCGGCCACCGAGGTTGCCGTGCCGTGCCGGGGCGCAAGCAGTCCGGCCGACGCCAGCACGGCGCCGAACTCGCCGCGGTCCTCGGCCAGGTTGATGGCGGCCGGCGAGGTGCCGACGACCGGCACCCCCGCGGCCTCGAGCGCAGCCGCCAGGCCCAGCGGGGTCTGCCCGCCGAGCTGCACGATCACCCCGGCGACGGTACCGGCGGCCTGCTCGGCCCGCACGACCTCGAGCACGTCCTCCAGGGTCAGCGGCTCGAAGTACAGCCGGCCGGACGTGTCGTAGTCGGTCGACACGGTCTCGGGGTTGCAGTTGACCATGACGGTCTCGTAGCCGGCCTCCGTCAGCGCGAACGAGGCGTGCACGCAGGCGTAGTCGAACTCGATGCCCTGGCCGATCCGGTTCGGCCCGCTGCCGAGGATGATCACCTTCGGCCGGTCACCGGGTGGCACCTCGGACTCCAGGTCGTAGGTCGAGTACAGGTACGGCGTCCGGGCCGCGAACTCGGCCGCGCACGTATCGACCGTGTGGTACACCGGCCGCACGCCGAGGTCGGCCCGGAGCTCGCGGACCGCGCTCTCGGGCATCCGCAGCAGCTCGCCGAGCTGGGCGTCGGAGAAGCCGAGCGACTTCGCCGCCGCCAGCGCCCGCGCCGTCGCCTGACCGCCGACGCCGATGCCGTCGGCCGCGAGCCGCGCCGCGTGCTCCTCGATCGCGGCGATCTGATCCACGAACCACGGGTCGATGGCGCTGGCGGCCGAGACCTCGGCGACCGTGGCGCCGGCCCGCAGCGCCTGGTGCACGGTGGCCAGCCGCCCGTCATGCGGCACCGCGCACCGCTCAAGCAGCGCCGCCTGGTCCCCCGGCGGGTGCGCCCAGCTGAACGGCGCGCCGCGCTGTTCCAGCGACCGCAGCGCCTTCTGCAGCGCCTCGGCGAACGTGCCGCCGATCGCCATCGCCTCGCCGACCGACTTCATGTGCGTGGTGAGCACCGGGTCCGCGCCGGGGAACTTCTCGAACGCGAACCGCGGCACCTTGACCACGACATAGTCAAGCGACGGCTCGAAGCTGGCCGGCGTCTCCCCGGTGATGTCGTTGCGGATCTCGTCGAGGGTGTAGCCGATGGCCAGCCTGGCCGCGATCTTGGCGATGGGGAACCCGGTCGCCTTGGACGCCAGGGCGCTGGACCGGGACACCCGCGGGTTCATCTCGATGACGACCATCCGCCCGGTCTCCTGGTGCACCGCGAACTGGATGTTGCAGCCGCCGGTGTCCACTCCGACCGCCCGCGCCGTGGCGATCGCAATGTCCCGCATGTGCTGGTACTCGCGGTCGGTCAGGGTCATGGCCGGCGCTACCGTGACCGAGTCGCCGGTATGCACGCCCATCGGGTCGATGTTCTCGA
>JBOHCP010000550.1:0-4031 GCA_050698875.1 Streptosporangiaceae bacterium
ATCCGGCCCAGCCGGGCGCTGGCGCGGCCGGCGGCTGCGGGTATGCGCTCGCCGCGGTCTGGGGTGCCCGGCTGCTGCCCGGCGCCGTGCAGATCGCGGTGACCGCCGGGCTGCCGCAGGCGCTGGCGAACGCCGATCTGGTCATCACGGGCGAGGGCCGCTACGACGCGACGTCGCTGACCGGGAAGGTGGTCGGCACCGTCGCCGCGATGGCGGCGCGGGCGGGCGTGCCGGTCGCGCTGGTCGCGGGCGCGGTGGCCACGGCCGGGCCGGACAGCACAGCGCTGGGCGGACCGTGGCGCGCGCCGCGCTCGGTGGAGCTGGCAGCGCTGGCGGGCGGCCACGATGAGGCCATGACCGAGCCGGCCCGCTGGCTGACCGCCGCCGGACGCCAGCTCGCCGGCGAGGCGACCGGTTAGGCATCCCTGCCGGCCACGCCGTCGGCCCCAACTAGCCTGGGCGTGTGCGGGAGATCGTGGTCTTCAGTGGCAGCGCGCACCCGGCCCTGTCCGCGGAAATCTGCGCGCACCTGGGCGTGCCGCCGCGCCCGGTGCGGCTGACCCGGTTCGCCAACGACTGCCTGGAAGTGCAGCTGCTGGCGAACTGCCGGGAGCGAGATGTCTTCGTCATCCAGCCGCTCGGCCCCCCGGTGCAGGAGAACCTGGTTGAGCTGCTGCTCATGCTGGACGCGGCCCGGGGCGCGTCGGCGGCGCGCGTGACCGCCGTCATCCCCTACTACGCCTACGCGCGGTCGGACAAGAAGTCCATGCCGCGGATCTCGATCGGCGGCAGGCTCGTCGCCGACCTGGTCGCGACCGCGGGCGCCACCAGGGTGCTGGCGATGACCCTGCACGCTCCGCAGGTGCACGGCTTCTTCTCAGTTCCGGTGGACCATCTGCACGCGCTGCGTGAGTTCGCGACCCACTTCGCCCCGCTGGACCTCAGCAACTTCGTGGTGGTATCGCCAGATCTCGGCAACGCCAAGAACGCCGCCGCGCTGGCGCGGATGCTGCAGCTGCCGGTCGCCGCGGGCGCCAAGGAACGGCACAGTGATCAGAGCGTGACCATCAGCTCGATCATCGGCGACGTCGCGGGCCGCGACGTGATCGTGCTCGATGACGAGATCGCCCGCGGCACGACAGTCCTCGAGCTGCTTGACCGGCTGGGCGAGCGTGACGTCCGGTCGGTCCGGATCGCGTGTACCCACGGTCTGTTCGCCGACAACGCGCTGATGCGGATCGCGGCGCACCGGCTGGTGCGCGAGATCGTCTGCACCAACACGCTGCCGGTCGCCGTCGGCGACGGCGCTGAGCTGCGCGTGATCTCGATCGCGCCTGCGCTCGCCGAGGCTATCCGGCGCATTCACGAGGGCGAGTCGGTCAGCGCGCTGTTCGGCGCCGGCTAGCTAGCCGGCCGTCACGCCAGCTGCCTGACGCCCGACTCGAGGTCGAGCAGGTAGCGCTTGCGATCCAGGCCGCCGCCGTAGCCGGTCAGGCTGCCGTCCGAGCCGATGACCCGGTGACAGGGGATCACCACGGCGATCGGGTTCCGCCCGTTGGCCAGGCCGACGGCGCGCACCGCCGCCGGGTTGCCGATCTTCGCGGCGAGCTGGCCGTACGACCAGGTCTCGCCGTAAGGAATGCCCGCCAGCGCGGCCCAGACCCGGCGCTGGAACGGCGTGCCGGCCGGGGCAAGTGGCAGCGTGAACTCGGTCAGCTGCGCTGCGAAGTACGCCGCGAGCTGCTCCGTAGCGGCGGCGAACGGCTCGCTCGCCGGATCGGCCGGCGGCCCGAGAGTCTCGTCGCCCGGCTCGTGGCGCCGGCTGCCCGAGCGGGGCGCGTCCAGGTACAGGCCGGTGAGCTTGCCGTGCGCGGCCACGAGTGAGAGCGGGCCGATGGGACTGTCGACGATGACGTGCGCGTGCATGGGTAGCTTTCCTTTCCCTAGCCGGGGAGGCGATTGATGGGGTGGTCGGTGGTCGCCCACAGGTACTGGACGGCATAGGAGCGCCACGGCCGCCATCGCTCCGCGCGGGCGATGAGCGCTCGGGCGTCGTCGGGCAGGCCCGCCTGGCGCGCGCCGGCGCGCACGCCGAGATCGGATGCCGGGAACGCGTCCGGGTCACCGAGCGCGCGCATGGCGATCGTCTCGATGGTCCACGGTCCGACGCCGGGCACGGTCGCGAGTCGCTGCCGCACCTCGGGCCAGTCGCTGCCCACGCTGAGATCGATCTGCCCGGCCGCCAGCGCCTGCGCCAGGGCGGCGAATGACTCGCGTCGCGACCTGGGCAGTGCCAGTGAGTCCTTCGCAGCCGCCAGCGCCGCCGGATCGGGGAACAGCCTGGTCAGCCCGCCCGAAGGATCATCGACGGGCTCGCCGCAGAGGGCCGACAACCGGGCTGCGTGGGTCCGCGCGGCCCCGATCGAGACCTGCTGTCCGACCACCGCGCGCAGGGCGAACTCGGCCGGGTCGACGGTCCGCGGCACGCGGCGCCCCGGTGCCTTGTGCACGAACGGGGCGAGCGCCTCGTCCGCGGCCAGCAGATCGGCCACCGCGACCGGGTCGGCATCCAGGTCGAGCAGGCGGCGGCACCTGCTGATCGCGCTCGCCAGGTCACGCAGGTCGGTCACCCAGAGCCGGCAGCTCACGTGGTCGTGCGCGGGCCGCAGCGCCGCGATCCCGTGACCGTGCGGGAGCCGCAGCGTCCGGCGGTAGGCGCCGTCGCGCCACTCCTCGATCCCCGGCACGGCGGTGGCGGCGAGGTGGCCGAAGACGCTGTCGGGCTGGAGCGGGGCACGGAAGGGCAGCCGCAGCGCCAGCTGGGTCAGGGGCGGGCGGATCGCCGCCGCGTGGCCGGGCCCGTGCTGGCCAGCCTTAGCCCGGCCGGCCCGCTCCCGCAGCTGGCTCGGGGCCTGCGCGAACACCTCCCGGACGGTGTCGTTAAAGGTCCTGATGCTGGCGAAGCCGGCCGCGAATGCTACGTCGCCCATCGGCAGCGCCGTGGTCTCGATCAGCAGCCTGGCCGTCTGAGCGCGCTGGGCGCGCGCGAGCGCCAGCGGGCCCGCGCCGAGCTCCGCCAGTAGCTGTCGCTCCAACTGCCGGACGCTGTAGCCGAGGCGACGAGCCAGGGCCGGCACGCCGCCGTCATCCATGACGCCGTCGGCGATCAGCCGCATCGCCCTGGCGACCAGGTCCGCGCGCATGTCCCACTCGGGCGAGCCGGGGCTCGCGTCCGGCCTGCATCGCTTGCACGCGCGGAATCCCGCCTGCTGAGCCGCTGCGGCGCTGGCGAAGAAGCGCATGTTCTCCGGCTTCGGCGGCGCGACGGGGCAGCTCGGACGGCAGTAGATGCCGGTCGTCAGGACGGCGGTGAAGAACCATCCGTCGAACCGCGGGTCCTTGGACTGGACCGCGCGGAGGCACCGCTCCCGGTCCGGCTCGATCTGCTCGGCTGGCATGCTGCCAGCCTCGCCGGCGATGCTGCTTAATGCTAGCGGAATTACGACATCGCTATGGTGTATGCAGACGTCACCAGCATGGTGTCGCAAAACCGCTAGCAATGTCTCCTACGTGGCTCGTCACGGGACGCGCTTGTGCACGAGGAGCAGCAGCGCGTACGGGTCGGTGCCCGGAGCAGCTTGCGCGGCGAGGTACTCGTCCGCGCTCGGGAACTCCTCCAGTACGGAGCGGAACCGCGCCAGCAGTTCTGCCAGCTGCTCGGGCGTGAGCCACAGCGGCATCCGGACCCCGTGCAGGAGCGCGCCAGGGTCGGCCTCGTCGACCTCGGCTGCCACCGCCTCGACGATGGCGCGCATGACCGCGGTGTCCTTGCGGGACATAGTGTCATCGAGCCGCGCCGACTTACCGGTGGCGCGGTACGGCTTCTCCACGGTGCCGCGCGGTCCAGGTCGCTGCGGCTCCTCGACGAGAAAGCCGGTGCGCAGCAGCGTGCGGACGTGGTACAGCACGGTGGCCGGCCGCTGCTCAAGGGCGGCCGCGAGTTCAGAGTTGGTGCGCCCGCGGTCCAGGCT